>CAYZHS010000023.1:8493-15077 GCA_964478295.1 uncultured Proteiniphilum sp.
TGCATTACAAACAAAAGGACTACCCTCTTCACTGTCACCCGATGTAACAACAAAACTACTTAAGGAGTCGATGGGCTTCACTGGACTAACCTTTACAGACGGAATGGCAATGAAAGGTGTTTCTGACCAACCCGATGCTAGTGTAAAAGCCCTGCTGGCAGGTAATGATATAATTCTAGGAGTAGTTAATCAAAAGAGTGAATTTGAATCGGTAAAAAAAGCCGTTCAAAATGGCACAATCCCACCCTCTCTACTTGAAGAGAAGGTTCGTAGAATCCTAACCTACAAATACATTCTAAATGTTCATAACTTTACACCAATCGACAAGTCTACAATACACAACAAAGTAAACTCTCCCACTGCTGAATGGTTGAAAAGAAAAATTTATGATGATGCTGCAACTCTAGTAAAAAACAATAATAATTTAATTCCAATTACTCAGCTTGACAAAATTAAAATAGCATCGGTAAGTGTTGGTTCACCAGCAGCAAATCAATTTCAAACATACTTAAAGAAGTACGCCAACGTATCAACCTTTCAGGTAAATTCTACGGCTGAACTATCGGGAATAAAGCAATTAGATGATTACAATATAATAATTATATCTGTTCATTCCGATAAAATTACCGACTCACCTGCACTTCAGAAAATAACTAAAGATAAGGCTGCAATACTGGTAAATTTCACATCACCATACAAACTTAGTGCTTTTCAAATATCAGCCAACAATGCAAATTCTCTAATTGTTGCTTACGACAATAGTGAGTATGCACAGATGAGTGCTGCTCAAGGGATATTTGGGGGTATAGGTATGAGTGGAAAGCTTCCCGTATCTTCGGGCACCTTTAAAGAGGGCACTGGCATAACTACCAATAAAACCCGTCTTAGCTACTCACTACCCGAAGAGGTAGGAATAGCCTCTTCCAGACTTGAAAACATAGAACACATCGCACTTGAAGGAGTTCGCCAGAGAGCATATCCCGGTTGTCAGATACTGGTAGCCAAGAATGGTGTAATAATTTATGAAAGAGGATTTGGCAATTTAAGCTATGGCAATAGTCCGGATGTTACCCCCGAAACGGTATACGACCTTGCATCAATTACTAAAGCATCAGCTACCCTCCCAGCTATTATGAAGCTATACGATGAAAAAAAAATCGCACTTCAAGATAATATCAGCAAGTATGTTAAAGAAACCAGAGGAAGCGACAAAGGAAATATTCGTATTCGCACGCTACTGCTACACGAGTCGGGTATTACAGCTTTCATACCATACTATACAACTGCTATAGATGAAAACAGCTATACTGGATCACTTTTCGGCAAACGATCTCAAAGGTATCATGCAAAATATGCAGGAGCTTGGGGCAGAACAGACTATAAATTTCACCCTGATATGATTTCATCTAAACCCTCCGAGCTCTTTTATCAGCCAGTTGCAAAGGAGATGTATGCAAGTGAGAAAATGAACGAAGCACTTCTCAAAGATATTATCGACTCACCATTGCGCAACCGGGGACAATATAGATACAGCTGTCTCAACTTCATGTTGCTTAAAGAGGCAATTGAAAACATTTCTAAAACAGACTTAAACAGTTATATAAGAACAAACTATTTCGACAAACTGGGGGCGACAACCACAACCTACCAACCACTAAACTATATGCCCATCGATATAATTGCTCCTACAGAGAAAGACCCTTTTTTTAGAAAACAACATCTAAGAGGTTATGTACACGACGAGGGAGCTGCCCTGTTTGGAGGCATATCGGGTAATGCGGGACTATTTTCTAATGCTAATGATCTGGCCAAACTATATCAAATGTGGCTAAATGGAGGCTCTTATGGAGACGAACAATATATAAGCAAAGAAAGCGTAGAACTATTTACTACTACAAAGAGCAGTATAAGTCGCCGTGGTTTGGGCTTCGACAAACCCGACCCACGCAACAGCAGAACCAGTCCAACCAGTCCAGGCACCCCCATAGAGGTATATGGTCACACGGGATATACTGGCACATGCTTTTGGGTGGACCCTAAGAACGAAATGATATATATATTTCTCTCCAACAGAGTAAATCCTTCCAGATCTCCAAACCGACTTTCCACACTTGAAATCAGAGAAAGAATTCAAGAAGAGCTATATAAAGCGCTTAATTAAAATATAACATAAATAAATATATAATGCAACAGATAATAAAGAGCAGCAACATAATTGTTGATGTTGAAAAAGCTATAAAAAGTATTCGTCACGACAAACTTTTTGTACTAACCGACAAAAACACGCAATTACACTGCTACCCACATATAAGTAATATACCCGCTATTAAAGAGGCAAAACTTGTTATTATTCCTGCTGATGATAGCAATAAAACTATCGACAACCTTTGTAAAGTTTGGGAAGAACTCACTCACAGCGGGGCCACGCGCCACTCTTTGTTATTAAATTTGGGAGGTGGAATGGTTACCGATCTGGGAGGTTTTGCTGCCGCCACCTTTAAAAGAGGAATTAAATACATCAACATTCCCACCACTCTACTAGGTGCTGTGGATGCCGCAGTTGGAGGTAAAACCGGAATAAACTTCGCAGGTTACAAAAACGAGATTGGTGCATTTTATCCATCTGAACAGGTAATAATTTCTACAGAGTTTTTTCACTCTCTATCACATGAAGCTATTCTCTCGGGATATGCAGAAATGATTAAACATGCATTAATTCACTCTGCAGTTGATCTGGACAAATTACTCAATTTTCCAATCGACAATATCGACTACAACAAGTTAAATGAATTACTTTTCCGTTCGGTAGGTATCAAGAGGGGTATAGTAGATCAAGATCCATTTGAAAAGAATATCAGAAAGGCCCTCAATTTAGGACACACCACTGCACATGCATTTGAGAGTTTTGCTATTTCAAAACAAAATCCGGTTCCACATGGTTATGCAGTAGCATGGGGAATAATTGTTGAACTTTACCTTTCACACAGAATTTGCAATTTCCCGAAAGATAAACTTCAAAAGACAGTACAATTTATTCATAAGAACTACGGTTCATTTTTTATAAGCTGCAACGACTACGAAGCACTATTTGAAATTGCCAAACATGATAAAAAGAACCAGGGCAACGAAATAAACTTCACTCTTCTTTCAGAAATCGGAAATGTAAGAATAGATCAGACAGCCGACAAAGAATTAATATTTGAAGCATTCGATTTTTACCGCGATTCTGTTGGCTTGTAGCATAATTCTTTCATGAACATCTCTTCAGCCTTGTGAACCCACTCGCGAAAGCCTTCATCCGGCGAGTATTCGGGAATGAACTCTATTAGCCTGCTAAGGTTAAACTTCTTACCCGTAATACCAGCGCCTGAAAGGCCTGCGTCATAAGCATTAAATTCCTGTTCAAGGTGAACAGGAATCATTAATATTGGCTTACGATAATAGAGAGCTTCACATATCGATTCAAAACCAGAAGTAGTTGCGTAAGCTTTAGATTCAGCCATACTCTTAAGGAAGAGTTCATCATTCAGAGTATGTAAAACAAAGTTATCGTCAATCTTCGTTATCTCTTCTGCATCTTTCTTATCCCAAAAAAATCTCAGAGGTACATCCGGATGTTTTTCGTGCCACTCAGAAACCTCCTCAAAGTATCCTGAATTAAGCATATAACCATGTATATAATCACCCTCCTTCGATTCAATATCAAAAACTTCAGATCGTAATAAAGGAGGCATAGATACTACTTTCCCTGAACCAAGAACATCTCGAAATGAAAGAGCCAATATTTTTGATGCACGGTTAGAAGTTATTCGAGATAACATTCTCAATAAATAATATTTTACATCCTGCTCTGCAGTAGTTCTGTAATTCTGGTTTAGGAGCATATACTGATGCGCAATGCATACCATTGGAATATTAAGCTTCTTGTCGAATTTGTAAATCTCATATGCCATACCGGTAATCATCTCATAAAAGTTGATTACCACATCGGGGCGAATATCTTTTATTTTATCTCTTACAGTCTGAAGACTCTTCCGAAAAACAATCGGACGCGAAATATTCTTAACGACACTCAAAAATATACTTGGTCGCCTCTGTTTGTAAAAAGAGGTAAAATTTGGACTACTAAACTCATATATAGGTGCATTAATCTTATTTTTAAAGAACGACGGCACCTGCCTGTTATCACTTGTACCAACCAGAACACCAACCACTTCATGCCCATGCTTTCTAAGTAATGCCGACAATGAAAGTGCCTGGGTATAATGACCTCTGCCTTCTCCCTGAACAGTAAATAAAAATCTCACTATTCTATATTTTAATTAAATTCAAGAGCCATCCCAAACTGATTTTCAGTGATAACCCCTTCATTATAAACTAGCTTTCCGTTCACAAAGGTCTTACTAACACTCGTACTAAATGCATTGCCTTCAAATGGCGACCATCCACATTTATAAAGTATATTATCCTTTGTAACTGTATACTTATCAGATAAATTCACCAGTACTAAGTCGGCAAAATATCCCTCTCTAATAAAACCCCTCTCTTTTACACCAAATAGTATAGCCGGTGCATGGCACATCTTATCAACAACCTGCTCAGCAGTAAAGCAACCCTCTTTAACCATCTCCAACATCACCTGAAGCGAGTGTTGAACAAGCGGACCGCCTGATGCTGCTTTTAAACAACCACCCTCTTTCTCACTCAATAAATGAGGAGCATGGTCGGTAGCTACAACATCTAGTTTGCCATTAATCAAACCTTTTCTAAGTGCCTCTCTATCTTCTGCACTCTTTACAGCAGGATTCCATTTAATTCTGGCACCATACCTGTCGTAATCGTTATCAGTGAACCAAAGATGATGCACACAAACCTCACCGGTTATTTTTTTATCTTTTAAAGGATAATCACTTAACAAAGTAAGCTCTTTAGCCGTCGACAAGTGCAGAACATGTAGTCGCGACCCATATTTATCGGCCAGTTCAATAGCTTGCGCCGACGATTGATAGCAAGCCTCTTCACTTCTTATTAGAGGATGATATTTTATTGGCACATCTTCGCCAAACTGTTTTTTATAAAGATCGATATTATCTCTGATAATTTCCTCTTTTTCACAATGTGTAGCAATAAGCATATCTACCTCAGCAAATATTTGCTGAAGAGCCTTTTCTTTATCTACAAGCATATTACCAGTGGAAGAACCCATAAAAACTTTTACCCCACACACATGCTTCTTATCCACTTTCCTTAGTTCACTTATATTATCGTTAGTTGCACCAAGATAAAAAGAGAAATTAGCTACCGATTTTTCTGCAGCAATTTCAAATTTCTTTTCCAACTCATCCATAGTTACAGTTTGTGGATTAGTATTAGGCATCTCCATATATGAGGTCACACCACCAGCAACGGCAGCCCTGCTCTCAGAATAGATATCGCCCTTATGAGTCAACCCCGGTTCTCTAAAATGCACCTGATCATCAATCACACCTGGCATCAAATACATACCACTGGCATAAACAACTTCACTGCATTCATTAAATAAACTCTCAGGCACATCTCCTCTGTAAACTCGAGATATCTTATCACCATCTATCAATACAGAGCCTATAAAAGATTCACCCTCATTAATTATTCTTGCACTATGAATCAGAATCATATTCTATTCAATTTAGGTTTAATTTTACCGGTTAAATTTCTCCAGCGTAAAATAATTACTCCAAAAAAAGCTTCTCCAAAAATTGATGTATTCATTTTGGAAGTTCCAAGCTGTCTGTTCACAAAAATAACAGAAACTTCCTTACATTTAAAACCCAATACAGTTGAAGTATACTTCATCTCAATTTGAAAAGCATACCCTTTAAATCTTATATCATCCAGATTTAATGTATCAAGAACTTTCCTTTTGTAACAAACAAAACCAGCAGTAGTATCTCTAATCTTCAGGTTGGTTATCAATCGCACGTACCACGAAGCAAAATATGACATTAACACCCTTCCCATAGGCCAGTTAACAACATTTACGCCCGATGAGTACCTCGATCCAACCGAAAAATCATACCCTTCATCATGGCATGCCGAATATAGTCTGATAAGATCTTTGGGATTATGAGAAAAGTCGGCATCCATCTCAAAAACATATTCGTATGAGCGAGTTAATGCCCATTTAAAACCATGAATATAAGCAGTACCAAGTCCTAGCTTACCTTTTCTCTCCTCAATAAACAATCTATCTGAAAACTCTTCATTAATCAATCTATGTACAATTTCAGCTGTACCATCGGGTGAGTTATCGTCTACTACCAGAATATGAAACTCCTTTTCAAGCCCAAAAACTGTCCTGATAATACTCTCTATATTCTCTTTCTCTTTGTAAGTTGGTATAATTACTAAACTGTCTGACATACTAACGGTGTATTTTAGTTCAAATGTACTGCTTTTAGAGTAGAAAAGCTAAACTATTTATATCAGAAATAAAAAATAATCTCCAATAATTTGTTTATTCAAATATATTGCCTATCTTTGCAGTCCAATTAAGGAAAACAATATCGCGGAGTGGAGCAGTGGCAGCTCGTTGGGCTCATAAC
>CAYZHS010000024.1:0-6640 GCA_964478295.1 uncultured Proteiniphilum sp.
AGAGTTTTAAAACTTGTGTTCATTCCATTTATAACATCCGACGATTTCTTAAATGTTCCAACTGTGTATCCGTAAACTATACCTAAAGATGAAGCCATTAGAAAAAGGAATGCTATAAAACCTTTTAGTAAAGGAGAATGCAAAATAGTATTATCTGCACCTCTTAAGAATCCGTTATCTGGTAAAATAGAAATCAATATCAGCGTAATCCATATCAATAACACTAAAGCAGTATTACGAAGTCCTTTACGCTCTATTGGAGTCAATTCAGTAATCTCCTCCGGTACAACATCACCACTATACTTACCCAAACGAGGCTCAACTATTTTATCTGTAACCAAAGTACCTAAAACAGTAATAAGGATAGTAGAAACTACCATAAAATAGTAGTTGGCAGTAGGCATTACAACATAATCAGGATCTAGTATCTGAGCAGCTTCTGTTGAGAGTCCCGCTAGTAATGGATCGATGGTTCCAATTAGAATATTTGCACTAAAACCTCCGCTAACTCCCGCAAATGCAGCTGCCATCCCTGCAATGGGATGTCTGCCCAGTGAATGAAATATTACACCAGAAAGTGGAATAATAAGAATATAACCTATATCAGATGCAACATTAGAGAGTATACCTGTGAAAACAACCATGAATGTAACAGTTTTGGGAGGAGCTTTAATCAGCAGTGCCTTAACGGCTGTACTAATCAGTCCACTACACTCCGCCACACCAATACCAAGCAAAGCTACCATCACTATTCCAAGCGGGGCGAAGCCTGTGTAGCTTGTAACCATTTCAAGTAATATCTGATGAACACCTTCTTTTGAAAGTAAGTTAACCACATTTACTGTTTCACCGGTTGCCGGATGAATTCCGCTCCATCCGAGCAAACCTCCGATAGATGAAACAATTAGGGTAATAAGGGCAAAAATTGCAAAAAGTATCGCGGGATGTGGTAGAGCATTTCCTCCTTTTTCTATTAGTTTTATAAATCCTCTATTCGCATTCGACTTATTATAAGACATTTAACCTCCTTTTATTTATCTGAACGGGACTCAGATGTTAATATTTAATCAATTTTTTAATTGGCAAAGATAAAATAAAGATAGTGTTATACGATAAAATTACTAAATTTGTTTCGAAGCTCAGTAATACTAACTAATATCAGCTAACTATGAGAATCAAAAAAATATTGGCATTACTATTATCAATCATAGCTTTTAATATCAACATATTATACTCTCAGGAAAGAGATGTTAATTATGATGAAGCTAAAGTTGCCCCCTACTCTCTTCCATCAATTTTAACATCAAATGGAGGTAGTGTTATTAATAATATAAACGACTGGGAGCAATTCAGGAAGCCTGAAATCAGTTACAGTTTTATAAACCACATATATGGCAGAGTGCCAGGGCAAATTGATACAATGCTTGTAAAGGTTAACGAAGAGGGTGATTTTCTTAATGGTGCAGCCAGAAGAAAACAGACAACACTCACATTTGTTAAAAACAACAGAAAATTAGATGTCCAGCTGCTAATATATCTGCCAGTTGGTAAAGATAAACCGGCACTCTTTGTTGGTTATAATTTTCAGGGAAATCATACCATAGCAAATGATAAAGAGATATTAATTACAAAGTCGTGGGTACCAGTGAACAAAGATATTGGTGTTGAGTCGAATGCAGCCGTGGAGCAGTCGCGTGGTTCAATGAGCAGAAGATGGCCTTTAGAGTTTATTATTGAATCGGGTTACGGTGTTGCTACACTCTACAGAGGAGATGTAGATCCTGATAAAGATGATTTCGGCGATGGTATTCATGAGCTTTTTTATGAAGAGGGGCAGACAAAACCAAAAGCAGATGAATGGGGCACAATTGCAGCATGGAGCTGGGCATTGTCGAGGGTAATGGATTATCTGATTACACTTGATGAAATAGATAGTAATAAAGTTATTGTTATAGGTCACTCACGTTTAGGTAAAGTAGCTCTCTGGACTGCAGCAACCGACAATAGATTTGCCGGCTGTATCTCTAACAATTCGGGTGAAATGGGTGCTGCCCTTTCGAGACGTAGCTTTGGCGAAACAGTTGAAGTGATTAATAATGCTTTCCCTCACTGGTTTTGCGGAAACTTCAAAAAATATTCTAATAAAGAATACATGCTACCGGTAGATCAGCATATGCTTATATCACTGATTGCCCCAAGACCGGTTTATGTTGCCAGTGCAACAGACGACTTATGGGCTGATCCTAAAGGTGAATTCTTATCGGTTAAAGAGGCTTCTATTGTTTACAACATGTATGGCATACCGGCATTATCATCAACCAGTATGCCACAAGCCAACTCACCCATCATTGGCGAGGTTGGTTACCATCTTAGAACAGGTAAACACGACATTACCATGTTCGATTGGGAGCAGTACGTTAAATTTGCGAAGAACAATAATATCGAATAATTATTCCTCCTCCATTAAAAATGAAATCGGGTCTGTAAGGTACTCCATTACCTTATAGATAAATCGTGTGGCCTCACCACCATCCACTATTCTATGATCAACTGTGAGCGATAAGGGCATTATGTTTCCCACAACAATTTCTTCTCCTCTCACAACAGGTGTTTTAAGTATACGTCCAATACCAAGTATTCCGGCTTGAGGATAGTTTAATACAGGTGTAGCGTAAATACCACCTATGGAGCCAAAACTGGTGATGCTAAACGAACCACCCTTCATCTCTTCGAGTGATAGTTTTCTTGTTCTTGCTTTATGTGCCAATTCCCCTATCTGTTTTGCTATCTGAAATATAGACAACTTATCTGCATCTCTTATTACTGGCACTACCAATCCATCGGGTGCATCAACTGCAATTCCTATATGATATCTGTTTCGATATATCATACGGTTATTTTCCGAATCAATCTGAGAATTTAACTGACGGTGATGTTTCAACGCTTGAGCTACAGCCTTTACTATAAAAGACAAATATGTGAGATTTACATCCTTTTCGGCAAATCTCTTTTTGTATCTCGATCTTACCTGCATAAGCTCATAAATATCAACTTCCTCAAACACTGACATCTGTGCGGTATTGTTTTTAGAGAGAAGCATATTTTTGGCAATAGCCTTTCTAATTTGCGACAAGGGTTCGTATGTTAAATCTTCCTTAGCCTCGCTATATTGCACGTTTCTGCTGATATCAGTACTACTATCTGCAACAGAAGTTTTATAATTTTCAATATCTGTTGTTTTTACTCTTCCCGATGGACCGCTGCCCGGAACTTCATTAATATCTATGCCCATCTGCTTAGCCATGGCGCGTGCAACTGGTGTAGCCAAAGCTTTTCGCTTTGCTTCACTACTATAATTGGGCTCAACTTCAGCTTCATTGCTAGAAGGCATAACGGCATCTTTTGCTGCAACTTCAATTGTACCAACAACCGAACCTGCATCTTCGTCTTCGGCAATAGGCTCAACTGTAAACTGATCTCTGTTTTCGTTCTTACCGGCAATAGCAGAAACCTCATTTCCCTCAATTTCTATATCCACTAGTGGAGTTCCAACCTTTATAATATCACCCACCTTACCGTGCGTCTTAAGAACCACACCATCCTTAGGCGAGGGAATGTCAGCAACAACTTTATCGGTCTCCATCTGCACTAATGAATCGCCCACTTTCACCTGTTGCCCGGCCTTTACATACCACTCCAGCACAGTACCCTCTTCTAATCCTTCTCCCAAATCAGGAAAATTAAATATAAACTTCATATGGCTATTTTTATTGACGTTAAGTTAGAATAAGTATTAAAAATTAAAGGATTTCTCTATTTCATAAAATATCCGCTCAGGAGAAATAATATAAAACTTCTCACCCTGTGCCAGAGGAACAATAGTGTCATACCCCATAACTCTTCTTGGAGGCGATTCTAATCGCAAGAAAGCCTCTTCATTGGCAATTGATATAAGTTCTGAACCTACACTAAACGACTCATGTGCTTCTGCAACAACAACCAGCCTGCCGGTCTTTCTTACAGACTCACCTACAGTTTCTCTGTCAATTGGATAAATGCTTCTTAAGTCTATCAGCTCAACAGATATACCTGACTCTTGTGCCATAGCAATAGCTTTCTGACACTCCCTTACCATTGCTCCAAAAGCCACAACAGTAACATCACTACCCTCTTGAACAACCTTTGCCTTACCTAATGGCAGATTGTATTTCTCATCCGGAACCTCTTGTTTAATAGCACGATAAATACGTTTTGGTTCCATAAATATTATTGGATCCTCGCTTTCAATAGCAGAAATCATCATACCCTTTGCATCGTAGGGAGTTGACGGCACAACAACCTTTAAACCTGGCAAGTGTGCAAAAATAGCTTCGGGACTATCTGAATGTAGTTCCAGCGCATTTACTCCACCACCATATGGAAAACGAATAACCATAGGCACTGTATATTTACCCCTGGAACGATGCTGCATACGCGATACATTTGTTGCAATCTGATTAAATGCAGGATAAGTAAATCCTTCGAACTGCAGCTCCACAACTGGTCTGAGACCCGAAATAGACATACCTAAAGCTGTACCAACTATACCCGACTCTGCAAGTGGAGAATCGAAAACCCTTTCAACACCATATTTTTTCTGCAGACCTTCCGTTACGCGAAAGACTCCACCTTCAACACCTACATCCTCGCCATAAACAACTACACTTTTATCTTCATTCAGTTTTATATCAAGTGCGTTGTTAATCGCCTTCACCATAGTCATTACACTCATTTCCTATTCTCCTTCCAGCTTAAAAATTGTTCATATTCAGCCTTTTGTCTCTTCAGTTCGTTGGGCATATCGCTATACATGTAATCAAAAACATCATTTAACGGATAAGATTTATTTTTCTCTGCATCCTGAAACTGAGCATCAATGTCTTTTCTGTACTTCTCTTTCAACTCCTCGGTATCGATGTTCCATATCTTCTGATCCTTCATATACCTCTCGAGGCGTAACAACGGATCGACTAATGCCCACTCTGCCTCCTCCTCTTTTTTACGATATTTAGAGGGGTCATCTGAAGTTGTATGAGCTCCAAGTCTGTATGTGAAAGCCTCAATTAACACTGGTCCTTTACCCGAAAGTGCATACTCCGATGCAGTTTTATAAGCAAGATACATCGCAAAGAAATCGTTCCCATCTACCTTTATTCCGGGAATTCCAAAAGCCACCGATTTAACAGCAAGGTTAATCGATTTAGTTTGTGACTTAACCGGAACCGATATAGCATACTGGTTGTTTTGTATTGTAAAAACTACAGGCACTTGCCATACACCGGCAAAATTAAGAGACTCACTGAAGTCGCCCTCAGATGTACCACCATCTCCTATAAAAGTAAAAACTGCCTCATTCTTCTTTTGCTGTTTTACCGAATATCCAATACCTGTTGCATGATGAAATTGAGTACCAATTGAAATTGCAATTGGCAAAGTATTGTTAGCATTTTTAAAGCTTCCACCATGCTCATTACCTAGATAAAAGAGGAACATCTCTTTCATAGTTACACCTTTAGACAAGAGAGTTCCCATTTCCCTGAATGCAGGAACAAGCCAATCCTCATATCTGATATTCATCCCTGCTGCTATGTGAATTGCCTCCTGCCCCAAGTTAGGAGTATAAGTAAACATCCTTCCTTGTCGCTGATAAGAGATAGCCATCTCATCTGCTACCCTCTCATAAAACATCTGTTTATACGCTTCAATTATTGTTTCGTCATTTAATGCAGGCATCAGTTTCTTGTTCACAACATGTCCTTCATTATCAATGACACGCAGCATTTTATCTTCTAATGGATTAAAATCACGAAAAATCTCAGGTAAATCGTTTTGATTCATTTATCTGTTAATAGTTAGTAATTATAAGCTGTGATATAAAGCTGTGTATATAACAGCTCGATATATAAATAGTTCTTGAGATTATTACAAATTATTTAACCATGCAGCACTCAGCCTTGTTAGAACCAAGGCTTTTTTATCAACGCAAACACAGTTACTGTAAAGTTTACCCAAACAATCTTTTAATAACCGCACAAAGATAAACATATTGTTTTATTTAATTCAAATAACACTAAAACAATCTTACTACAAACAGATTACTGTTTGGTATCTAGTGGATTATCAGCCTCTTTATTCGTTTTCGAACCATCACCCGAGTAATGATTAGAATACTGTGCATACCACCAGATGCCTGTAAAACATTATTCAGGCTGTTTAATCTATCCAAATCAACCCTCGATTGCTCGTTAGCCTTTTCGGTAAACCCATGAAAACACCAGAGTATACTCTTATAGAAATTAAAATGTGTTTCATAATATAATTATTTAAAAATCATCTATACATAAAGAAGCGGCACCCAAAACACCAATATCATCAAGGTCGGATGTTGTTATTTTTATTTTCTCTAATGATTTTGGATAAGGAAAATCTGCTAAGTTATCGAACATAGATTTCTCGAACAGATCATACGCCTTTGCAATAGACCCTCCAAAAATAATTGCCTCAGGATCGAGCACCAGCAAAATAATCTTCACAAGCTTAGACATGTGAAATCCGTACTCATTATAAACTTCAATTGCCTCTGAATTGCCTTGCCTCGCTT
>CAYZHS010000024.1:6650-14927 GCA_964478295.1 uncultured Proteiniphilum sp.
TTAAGGCAATCTCATAAGCAGACAAGTGCGCTTTTCGGGTAAAAAACCTGCTTCCACA
This sequence comes from uncultured Proteiniphilum sp., assembly GCA_964478295.1. Classification (GTDB taxonomy): domain Bacteria; phylum Bacteroidota; class Bacteroidia; order Bacteroidales; family Dysgonomonadaceae; genus Proteiniphilum. The sequence goes on from CAYZHS010000024.1 coordinate 6,709, forward strand.
ATACTCTTCCAAGATAGAGTCTAAATAAGGGATCTCACCAAACTCGCCCGAACCGCAATTTGAATCGAGTAAGAGGCGATTATTTTGTATTATCCCCCCTCCGACACCAGTTCCGAGAGTAATACCAACAAAGTTTTTAAAATCCCTTCCCTTACCAAATATCTTCTCACCATATGCAAAACAGTTCGCATCATTATCTATACATACAGGAATATTAAATTCAGCTTCAAGTATATCCTTTAAATGCACCTCATCCCAATCTCTTATGTTTTGCACATTATACACAACACCATTAATTCGATCTACAACGCTAGGCACACCAATACCAATACCCTTGGTACTCTTAGTTATCAAGCCGCCTATAACCCCCTTAAGCACTTTCAAGGTAGTCTCTCCACCTTCTTCAGCCTTAGTGTTATCAGACACTTGCTTTATAATCAAATCTCCTTCAACGAGTCCTCCTTTTATAGAAGTTCCCCCCATGTCAATACCTATAAAATTTTCCATATATTAAATTATTTAATTCTAACTCTGCTAGCTTCTATAATCATATCGGCGGTACCTTCTATTCCAAACTTAGAAGTTTCCACAGTCATATCGTAAGTATTTAGGTCGTCCCAATTTTTACCGGTATAATGCTTGCTATAACTATCCCTCTCTCTATCTTTTATAGTCATAACCCTCTCTGCATCTTCAGGATTAACCATATAATTATGCACAACTCTTTTTTTGCGGAAATCTTTATTAGCATGAACAAATACATTAAAGCAGTTTTTATGACCTTTAAGGATAAAATTTGCCGAGCGACCAACTATAACGCACGACTCGCTTGCTGCGATGTTGCGAATTACACTCGTTTGTGCCATAAACAGCTTATCGTTTGGCGGAACAACCTCATTAACATATGCATAATTATTATTATACAACTTATCGAGCAACCCATTTGGCAACCTCTGCTCATGCTTCTCAACATACTCGGGAGTGAATCCACTGGCAATTGCAGTTAAATCAATCAGCTTACTATCATAAAAAGCGATGCCCAGTTTTTTTGCAATAAGTTCACCTACAGCGTGTCCACCACTACCATACTGACGAGATATTGTAATCACAAAATTATCAGTAGTCATGTAAGGCTGAGCAACATAGTCCACCACCCTTTTAGCAGGTAGCAGCCTATCAATAAATGTTATATTCTTATGGAACAGATTAGCTATAGTACCCACAAACAAAGCTGCCATAACAGTACCCTCACGCACCCCCTCAAGCCTTCCGCTAAAGGTCAGCCCCAGTACAATAGATACAATCACAAAGCTAGAGTCAAGAGAAACCTTAGTTTTCCCGAAATTAGTATTATAAGTTTTAGAAATCACAAGAGTAAATCCCTCAGCCGGAAGAAGTCCCACATCAGCCTTAAGCTCCAAAAATATACCAAAAGCCATAACAAAACAACTCAAAACAACAGTTGCAAGCTGCCACAAATAATTATCTAAAACCAAGGAACTTGTAAGATATAGATTAACATCAATAAACAGACCAAAAAGCAGTGTAAGCGGTAACTGCATCAACTGTTCATAGCCTGTTTTTCTTTTAAGTATAACAATCTGTGCCAGCACCATCATAGAGTTTATGATGATGGCGTAAGTACCCACTGTTAAATTTGGTATTATAATATTTAAAACATAAGGAATAGAAGAGATTGGACTAGTACCTAAATCCGATCTGATAGATAATGCCACACCATGCGAAACAATAAATATACCCAGCACAAGAAGCAGGATACGAACGCTAAATCTCTCTTTCTTCATAAACATATGTAACTCAAATAACTCTGTACAAACTACCACATTGTAGAACTAATACTGATTTCAGTCTCTTAAAATAAAAGAACTTTATTTGTGGCAATAAGTATTACAAATATAGCCTAAACCTAGCACATAAAAAAACTGTCGACTCAATTAAGAGCGACAGTCTTATCACATATTCAAGCACTAAATTATCAACACACTAAGGCTCCATAACCTTCGATTTTTCAACACCATAACCCATAAGTGTAATAGCCTTCTCAATCTGATCAATTGACACTTTTTCCTCATCGAAGTTTGCCTTAACCTTGCTTGCATTAAACATAACCGTAACGCTGTTCGCATCAACACCCTCTAGTTTTTTAACTGCACCTTCAATTTTCTGTATGCATGATGGGCAAGTAAGTGTTTCTAACTGAATTGTTGCTGTTCTCATAAATGTTTTCTCCTATTTTATTGTTATTATTATTTTCTACAAAGATATGCTTTACCAACAGCTTAAATTGTCACCCAAGCGACATCCGGCAATTAACAACATATTTTTAATTCATCACTTCAACTTAAAACTTAATAATCTCATCCCATTAAGAATAACAACAAGTATACTTATTTCATGTACCAGCATACCAACAGACATGCTCACCCAGTTGCTAAATAATAGTCCGCCAAACAACAAAGCCACAACCCCAACAGCAATAAAAATATTCTGCTTCATATTGCGTAAAGTAGCCTTAACCAACCCCAAAGCATACGGAAGAAGTTTAAAGTTTGAGTTTATCAGCACAAGGTCAGAGGTATCGATTGCAACATCAGTACCACTACCCATTGCAATGCCAACATTGGCTAAAGCAAGTGAGGGACTATCATTTACCCCATCGCCAACAAAAGCCACAATCTTACCCTCATCTTTTAATTTCTTGATGAATGCGGACTTATCTTCGGGCAACATATTTCCATATGCTTCAGTTATACCAAGCTCATTACTAACTACATTAACAGTAGCCTGATTATCGCCCGATAATATCACAATATTTTTAACACCAAGACTTTTCAACTTATTCAGATGCTCCTTTACGTTAGGTCTAATCTGATCTCTCACACCCATCAACAACTGCAACTCACCATCCATAGAAGTAAGCACGAGCGAATTTCCACCCATCACTAATCTTTCTATATCGTCTTTAACCCTATCGTTCATAACAACACTCTCACTCTCCATCAAAGCAACATTACCAACAGCCATTCGCCTACCTCCAACTGTGGCAACAATACCCCCACCTCTCATAACCTCGGTATTCTCAACGCGGGTCAAATCAACCTCGCCAATTTCTTTAAGCACAGCCTTTGCTAGAGGGTGGTCCGACTCATTCTCAATACTTGCCAGGTAGCCCAATGCCATATGAGTATTACTACCATAGTATATAGTTTCTGATACAAGCGGGCTCCCCAATGTAAGTGTACCAGTCTTATCAAACACCATTGTGTGAACATTGGCAAAATCGTTAATAACTTCACTGCCCTTTAGCAGCACACCGTTCTTAGCTCCATTTCCAATACCGGCAACATTTGATACCGGCACCCCAATAACCAAAGCACCCGGACAACCAAGCACCAATATAGTTATGGCAAGTTCCACGTTCTGCGTAAAAATCCAAACAACAAATGCCAGAACAAGTACTGCGGGAGTATAATATTTCGAAAACCTGTCGATAAACCTCTCAGCCTCCGATTTTGAGTCTTGTGCTTCCTCAACAAGCTCAATAATTTTTCCAAAGGTAGTATCCTCACCCACCTTATCCGCAATAACCTTAATAGTGCCATTCTCTAGTATAGTGCCGGCAAAAACCTTAGAGCCCTTTTCCTTGCCTACTACAACAGACTCGCCGGTTATACTCGCCTCATTCACATAACCCTCGCCATCAACTACTGTACCATCTACAGGCACCTTAGCACCCGTCTTCACTAAAAGCAAGTCACCCTTTTCAACCTCTTCCACGTCAACCTCTTCAAAAACATCATCTAGCATTTGCTTAAGAGCAGTTTCCGGAGCCATTTCTGTTAGCTCTTTTATAGCCTTACGTGTATTATTGAGCGTTCTCTGCTCGAGGTAAGCACCAAATAAAAAGAGAAACGTAACAATAGCCGACTCCTCAAAATTACTAATCAAAAATGCACCGATTACTGCTATGGTAACAAGCACATCAATGCTCACCACCCTCACCCTCAAAGCCTGGTAGGCCTGAATTGCAATTGGCATCACACCAAAAACAGATGCAACAATAAGAGCTAAAGTAAAGAACTGGATATTACCCACTGCCCATTTGCTTATGTAAGCGGTGGCAATTAAGAAAGCACTCAGAAGCGTTATCTTATTTTTATTTCTAAATATAAATCTTTGCATACTATTCATTTTTTATGACACAAAGATACCCTTAACCAACAGCTTAAATTGTCACCCAAGCGACATACCAAAACATACACAACCATGTTATGTGAACATTCTTTTGAGATTCACGTTTTAACCTTTTGAGCTTAACATACAACTAAATCAGACATATGGACAGATTGCCTCTATTTTACCTGATAGCACTTTTAATAACCAAAGGTTGCAATAGCAGCAGAAGCGACAACACCGTCAGCGAAGAACCTATTTTATACATCAACTCAATTTATCATTTTACGGAAGAACTAAAAGATTTAACAGCAAATGACATCAAACTCAATAAAGATATAAAGTTCGAAACCTACCAACTTGAAGATGAGTACCCATACAACGATACAGTAAGAACATTTCAATGGCAGAAGATAAAAGAAAAACTAGCGCAAATACAGAATGAAGTATCGAAAGGAGGCAATTGGGCAGTAATAAGCAACTACAAGAACATGAATGGCGAAGCACCAACAGTAGAAGATTATGTAAGAAACGAATATCGCCGGGTATCAGACCGATATGGAGTTGAACGTTACCAGTCGGCCCCACTCTACACCGCAAACGACGACACCATCCTTACACGATATGGAAGAGATGGATGGCTGGTTAAAGTTATAGGCAGCGACACTATTAATATGGTAAAAATAAAAGGTGCTTCGTTTGAAGGCGAATATCTAATACCAAAACGCTACCTTATATTGTGGGGTGACACGATAAACATTAATAAAGTTGCTGCTGTTGACGTTACAAACCAAAACATTGCAACACTAGAGAAAAGAGACAATGAGTGGTACATTCTGAGCATGAATCCCGCAACAACTGGCGTACACAAGCCCCCCTATGCACTAGAAACACCTACAGGAATTTTTGCAGTTCAAGAGCAGAAACAGAAAATGTACTACACTAAAGATGGATCTAGCCAACTGGCAGGATATGCACCCTATGCGTCGCGATTTACCAACGGAGCATATATACATGGTGTGCCGGTTCAATATCCACGACAAAGCATAATTGAATGGAGTACGACTCTGGGCACAACACCCCGTTCGCATATGTGCGTTAGAAATGCCACATCGCACGCTAAATTTATATACAATTGGGTAACTGTTAAAGAGACTGTTGTGATTGTGATTGATTAACTTTTTTGTAATTCAAAATTATTATATTTGGAATAAATCTTCTGAATATAAACATGCGCATTACAATATTTTCAATCGCTTTTCTTTTTTTATCAGCACTAATATTCCCAACAGGAAACGCTTCAACCAAGAAAAGCCTAACAATAAGTGAACGGTTGGCAAACGAAACCGAACTAATTTACGAGCAGATGAATCTTAAAGAATTGATAGACATTAATGCCTTTAAATCAGCCTATTCGGGTTATAAAAAGTTAAATAATAATAAGAATCCATTGCTAACAATTATCGACTTCAATCTGCCCTCAACTGAAAAAAGAATGTATGTACTCGACCTCTCAAAAAAGGAGGTACTATATGTTACCCACGTGGCACATGGACGCAATAGTGGAACAAACTTCGCAACATCATTTTCAAATAAAAGCGGATCGTACCAAAGTTCACTTGGCTTTTATCGAACTGCCGAAACATATAACGGCAGCAATGGATACTCGCTGCGTTTAGACGGACTGGAGAAAGGAATAAATGATATGGCCCGCACTCGTGCCGTAGTAATTCATGGAGCCGACTATTGCAGCCTGGAGTTTATAAAATCTACCGGACGACTAGGCAGAAGTTTTGGCTGCCCCGCCCTGCCACAAGAGCTGAACAAACCAATCATCAATACAATAAAAGAAGGATCACTAGTTTTTATATACGCAAATAAGAACGACTACTTCACAAAATCGGAAATACTATAGATAAAAACCACACAAATAACCATTATTTAAGAGGATACAATAACCCCAAAAAGACGGGAGATGTATCCTCTTTTTTTTCAATTAAACCAAACAAAAGAAAGAGCGTCAAATAATTAATTTACAATCCCTTTAAATAACCAAAGCTCATGCAGTTAAACATCGAAACCATCAGTGCAATTGCCCTGGGCATCGGGCTAAGTGCCAGTTCTGGATTTAGGGTCTTTATACCTTTGCTAGTTGCTAGTATAGCCGCACGCGTGGGGCTACTGCCCCTTGGAGAAAGTTTTGCCTGGATGGGCTCTATTCCTGCACTAATATGTTTTGGTGTAGCCGCCATAACCGAAGTAATGGCATATTACATACCCTTTGTCGACAACCTACTCGACACCATTGCCACTCCCCTTTCTGTAGTTGCAGGCACACTTCTAATGACATCAGTATTCCCCGCCGAAACTGAATGGATACGGTGGATAATGGGCTTCGTTGTAGGAGGAGGCGCCGCAGCAAGCATTCAGAGTGTCAGCACCATGAGCTGCATCACCTCCACAAGTTTCACTGGTGGATTTGCAAACCCCGCAGTATCAACCGGCGAGGGAGTAGCCGCCACCGGCTTCTCAATAGTATCAATCTTTGCCCCAATCATAGTTGCAGTAACAGTAATAATTATAATAATAATTCTGCTAAGAATGTCATACAAAAAATGGTATATTTGCAAATAATTAAATATGAAAGTTCATCTCACAACATTCAATGCAAAATATATCCACACATCACTTGCACTGCGCTGGCTCTATGTGGTAAATAAAGATCGATTCAATTTATCGTTTAGCGAATACACTGTAAAAGAGAGCGTTTATGCAGTAGCTGATAATATTATAGCTGATAGATATGATGTAGTGGGTATCAGTGTTTCGATATGGAATGTGGTTCAAAGCAGAGAGTTGGCAACCACACTTAAAAAACAAAATCCAAATATTATAATAGTTGCAGGCGGGCCTGAAGTTAGCTACGAGCCCAGATTTTTTATTGACAACTGGGATATCGACTATGTAGTGAGTGGCGAAGGTGAATTTGTTTTGGGACAGTTGATAAATGCATTACAAAATGACGAAGGGGTAAATATCGATAGCGTTTCATCAAAATCTCATATCAGAAACAATCCTGCAAAGGCAGATATCAATGAGCTCATAAAATATCCATCACCCTATCAGCTGGACTGTGATAATAGTGAGCGAAAAAACAGGATTGCATATTTCGAAACCTCTAGAGGCTGCCCATATTCTTGTCAATACTGTTTATCATCGCTAGAAAAGGGGGTGAGATATTTCCCCAATGAATACATTAGAGACAATCTTAGCTATTTCATAAATAGCAATGTAAAACAGATTAAGTTTTTAGATCGCACGTTTAACCTTAACAAAAGGCACACCACTGCGGTTTTTGATTTTCTTATTGAAAATCACAGGCCCAACCTTAGTTGCCAGTTCGAAATATATGCCGACTTGTTGAATGACGAAACAATAGAGTATCTCAACAATAATGTACCTAAAGACTATTTTAGATTCGAGATAGGAATACAATCTACTCACGAACCTACAAATATTGCAGTGAAGAGGCGACAAGACTTCCCACTCCTATCGTCCAATATAAAGAAGATAATGAACGGAGATGTAATCGACCTACATCTCGACCTTATTGCAGGTTTGCCTTTCGAGACATTCGGCAGATTCAAGAAATCATTTAACGATGTGTTTAGTTTACGGGCAAAAGAAGTGCAACTAGGCTTTCTGAAGTTATTGAGAGGAACTAATCTTCGAATCGATGCAAAAACTTATGGATATATATATAACGAAGAGGCACCCTATGAAATTATCTCGGGCAATGACATCTCAACCAGTGAACTAGATGAAATCAGAAATACCGAAGATGCACTAGAGAAATTCTGGAATAGCGGCAGGTTCGCTACCACTATGAACTTTCTGTTTGATGAGATATATCACAACAGATACTTCGAGTTCTTTAACGAGTTGGGACAAAATTACAAATCAAACAACCTGCCAAACATAGGTTATCAGCTTGAAGACCTGTTTCGCTATCTACATCAGTTCCT
>CAYZHS010000025.1:0-14210 GCA_964478295.1 uncultured Proteiniphilum sp.
ATGAAATTTCTTTCCTGATCTTTTAGATATCTGTATGTATGGAAAAAGTTAATGCCATTACCTGCTTCATTACCAAGAGACCAAATTGTAACAGATGGTTGATTTTTATTGCGTTCAAACATATTTACTGTTCTGTCCATATGAGCTTGTTCCCATTCAGGGTGTCTTGAAGGAGACTTATCGCCATAATAAAGACCATGCGACTCAATATTTGCCTCATCATATACATACAAGCCAATCTCATTGCAAAGTTCATAGAAGCGACGTGATTGTGGGTAATGAGCAAGTCGAACCGTATTTATGTTGTTTAACTTCATAATCTCAAAGTCCTTACGCATTATGTCTTCTGTTACATAGTGACCAGTTTCAGGATTTGTTTCATGAATGTTTACACCTTTAAATTTGATAGGCTGACCATTCACCAAAAATAATCTATCTTTTCTGTCGCCTGTAACTACAGTTTTTATCTCAAATCTGCGGAAACCTACAGGGTAGGGTACTACCTCACCTGTATCTTCACCATCTTTATTTACAGTAATAAGAAGTTTATAAAGATTTGGATGTTCAGAAGTCCATGTTGCAACATTAGGAAGTTTGGCATCAAATTTTATTGCACTTTCACCGCCTCTTTGAATACCAATTGGTTTTGTTTCTGAAGCGATTGTATTTCCCGATTGGTCTAACAATTCAAAAGTTACATTGGCATAAGAAACAGAATTTCCATAGTTTCTAACTGTTGTTTCAAGTTCAAAAATTCCATTTTTGTAGCTATCATCAAGTGTCGAGATTACCCTGAAGTCGCGTAATGAAGTTTTTGGTTGCGACCATAAGAAGACATCACGTTCAATACCACTAATTCTAAAGAAATCCTGTGCTTCAAGGTATGAACCTGTACTCCAGCGGAATATTTTAAGAACCAATGAATTCTTACCACTGTTTACATATTTGGTAATATTAAATTCAGCGCTGGTTTTAGAATCTTCGCTATACCCAACTTCTTTACCATTAACATAAACATAAACACCAGACTTTGCTCCGTCAAGAGTTAGAAAGATCTCTCTTCCATCCCAATCTTCAGGTATATCAATTTCTCTTCTATATACACCAACTGGGTTCATTTCAGGTAAATAAGGAGCTTCCATCTTCGGGAAGCGAGTTTTAGGATCGCGCTCTACAAACTCATACGGATGATTAACATATATGGGTGTACCAAAACCCTGAACCTCCCAGTTCCCGGGTACTTTTATATCTTTCCAATCATCTAGCGATACAGTTGAATCTGTTACATTTTCTGGAAGTTGTTTATAACCGTCAACAAAGTAAAACTTCCAGGTACCGTTTAGTGAGATATAGTAATCACTATCTTCAAACCTATTGTTAAGTGCTTCAGATTTGTTTTTATAAGTCATAAACTGAGTACGCGGGTACTCTTTGTTTACCTTTACAACATTTACATCTTGCCAATAGGGCAATTTTCTTTCATTAGAAATTAAATGATACTCTTGTGCATTCAAGTTTAATAAGCCGATGATGCTTAATAATGCAGCAAGCATTAATGGTTTCATTCTCATTTTTTTAATTAGTTTTAGTAGTTAATTATTGAATGTAATTATTTAATTTTCATTTCTTATTTCATCTAGTAATATATCAGCTAAACGACTGGTTCCGATTCTAAATAGTTTGTTATTGCACCACTCTTCACCTAAAACCTGCTTTACAATTGAGTAGTATATCACCGCATCTTTTATTGATGACACACCACCAGAAACTTTAATACCAACCTTTTTCCCTGAAGTTTCGTTAAACGATTTTATCGCTTTGCACATTACATAAAATGCTTCGGGGGTTGCACCAGAATAACCTTTTCCTGTAGATGTCTTGATAAAGTCTGCACCCGAATACATAGAAAGTATAGATGCTTTGTGAATATTATCAGAGGTTGCTAAAGCACCTGTTTCAAGTATTACTTTTAAAGATTTATCTTTGCAAACATCTTTTATTTCCATTATTTCTTCACACATCTCTTGATACTCACCTTCGAGAAACTGACCAAGATTAATAACTATATCAATTTCATCTGCACCATCTGCCAAAGCAAGTGAGGTTTCAGCAATTTTCACCTCAATAAATGTTTGAGAAGATGGGAATCCTCCTGATACTGCCGCAATTTTAATATCAGCAGTAAGTGCTTCTTTAACTGTATGTACAAGATTAGGATAAACACATATTGCAGCTACGTTTTCTAAGTCCGGATCAGAACCCTCAATGTCATTTACTTTTTGTGTGAAGTTCCATATCGATTCTTTCGAATCTGTACTATTCAAACTTGTGAGATCTATACAGCTGTATAGTTTTTTATAAATATCCTTATTGTTGTTATCTTTAAATGTTTCATTAACAATCTTATCCACCTCATTCTTAACTTCATTTTCAGTTAAGTTAAAACGATGTTTTTTTATCGCTTGTAAAAATTTATCAGATTCCATATTCTTTTTTATTAGGTGTTATCTTTTAGTTTTATATTATTTATATGCCTTGTAGAGTCCCTTTTGGTTTTTTTCTCAATATTATCAATAAATGCCTCTTCTAAATTAACTCCAGTCTGATTTGCTATGCAAATTAAAACCCAAAGTACATCTGCCAACTCATCTGAAATATTCTTGTTCAAATCGCTTTTTTTAAACGATTGATCACCATAAGTTCTCGATATAATTCGGGCAAGTTCACCAACTTCTTCAGTGAGAATGGCCATATTCGTTAGTTCGTTAAAATAACGAACACCATACTCCTTTATCCAATTGTCAACTTTTTGTTGAGCATCATTTAAAGTCATTATTCTCTGTTTTTAGAGTCAATCCATATTGTTACAGGTCCATCATTTACCAGTTTAATCTTCATATCTGCTCCAAATTCTCCAGTATATACTTTCTTGTTTAATTGAAGTGAAAGAATACTGCAAAATTCTTCATAGAGTGGGATAGAGATATCTGGTTTTGCTGCACGAATATAAGATGGACGATTTCCCTTTTTAGTGCTTGCGTGTAGAGTAAATTGAGATACCACTAAAACATCGCCACCGGTTTCTAATACCGATTTATTCATTACCCCGTTTTCGTCATCAAATATACGCAAATTAGATGTTTTTTTAACTAAAAAATCAATGTCTTCTTTAGAATCTTCATTTTCAACACCTATTAAAACCAACAAACCATTTTTAATACTACTTCTTATCTCATTGTTAATAATAACAGATGCTTCGGTTACTCTTTGTATTAATAATCGCATACTACATTTTAAATGTTGTTATATATCCTTTTTTGTTTCTTTATTTATCCAGTCGATAATAATCTTTGCTTTACTCTTGCCGATTGCATTTTCTATTTCATTTGAATCAGCTTCTTTAAGCCTTTTAATGCTTTTGAAAGTAGTAAGTAACTTTTTCTTGGTAACAGCACCAATTCCATTTATAGAGTCCAGTTCTGAAGAAATTTGCGCTTTACTTCTTTTTTGCCGGTGATGCGATAGTCCAAATCTGTGTGCTTCATCACGGAGTTGCTGTATCAGTTTTAGTGTTTCTGAATTTTTATCAATGTAGAGTGGGATAGGGTCTTCAGGAAAATAAATTTCTTCCAATCTTTCAGCAATACCTATTACTCCCATTTTACCATAAAGTCCCATTTTTTGGAGTGTTTCTGTTGCAGCGTGTAATTGCCCCTTACCGCCGTCAATTACAATTAGTTGCGGTAGTTTATCGCCTTCGTTAACTAAACGTGAGTAGCGTCTTTCCACAACTTCTCGCATCGATGCATAATCATCAGCTCCTACAACACTCTTAATATTGAAATGTCGATAATCTTTTTTAGCTGGTTTTGCTTTCTTGAATACTACACATGCTGCAACCGGGTTTGTTCCTTGAATATTAGAATTGTCAAAACATTCTATATGCCAAGGAATTTCTTTTAGCTGTAAATCTTTTTTTACTCTACTCAAAATTCTTGTTGCCCTCTGTTCAGGATTTAACATCTCAGATTTTTTCAGTTTGTCAATTTTATATTGTTTAACATTTTTTTCTGAGAGATCAAGAAGCTTCATTTTATCACCAATCTTTGGAATTGTAAATTCTGCATCTTTAAGTTTGATGTCTGGAATAAACGGAACGATTATCTCTTTAGATTTACTATTAAACCTCTGCCTCATTTCAACAATACCAAGTCCCAGCAGTTCATCTAAACTTTCGTTCAATTTTTTCTTATATTCAAAAGTATATGCTTGGTTAACTCCACCATTTACAACATGCAAATAGTTTACATAGGCAGAGTTTTCATCCTCTACTATAGAAAAAACATCCAGATTGTAATTTATATTACTAACAACTTGCGATTTTTCTCTGAAGTTTTGAATTAATATAAGCTTTTCTTTTAGTTCATGTGCTTCTTCAAATCTTAACTCCTCAGAGAGATCAAGCATTCTATCACGAATTCTCTTTTCAATTATTCCTACATTTCCTTTTAAAATTTCATTAATTTCACCAATGTTTTTATCGTAATCTTCTAATGATTGGCGACCTTCGCATGGTCCAAGACACCTGTTTATATGATATTCCAGGCATACACTGTATTTACCTTCTGCTATTTTTTCGGGAGCAAGATTCAATCGGCATGTTCTTATTTTGTATACTTTTCTCACTATTTCTAATAGTGCGTTCACCGACTGAACAGAAGTGTAGGGACCACTGTATTTTGAGCCATCTCTTACAATATTTCTGGTTTTATATACTCGTGGGAAATATTCATTCTTAATTACAATATATGGATATGATTTATCATCTTTAAGTAAAACATTATATCGTGGTCTTAACTTTTTAATAAGATTATTCTCGAGAAGAAGAGTATCCTCTTCCGAATTGACCACGATATATTTTATGTTGCTTATTTTCTTTACAAGTATTCGTGTTTTGGGATGATCATGATTTTTATTAAAGTATGAAGATACTCGTCGTTTTAAGTTTTTTGCTTTTCCTACATATATAACCGTTCCCTTCTCATCAACAAATTGGTAACATCCGGGTTGATCAGGTATAATTGCAAGAATATTTTTAATCTCATCGGTCATTTTTTATGTAAAAAGTTTCAACTTACAAGCAGTAATTAGAATTTAATAATCGATTCTACTTCTACATCTTCAGGAAAAAGTTTCCTGCCTTCAAGTTCTTCCAATTCAATCAGGAAATTAATATATATATGTTTCACGCCAAATTTCTTAACTAAATTATATGCTGCCACCATAGTACCACCCGTAGCTAGTAAGTCATCATGAAGCAGTACTACATCATTTTCATTTAAGGCGTCTTTATGTATCTGAATTGTATCTTCGCCATATTCCTTTACATATGTTTCTTCAATTATTTTATAGGGTAGTTTGCCTGGTTTTCTAATAGGAACAAACCCTGCTTCAAGTCTAATTGCAACGGCAGGACCCATAAAGAATCCTCTCGATTCAATACCTACAACTTTTGTAATTCCCCTTTCTTTGTATAAATCAAATATAGTATCCGAGAGTTCTTTTAGGTGCTCGGGCGATTGAAATAGGGTAGTGATATCCTTAAATTGAATACCAGGAATCGGAAAATCCGGAATGTTTCTAACAGCTGCAGTTAGCGTTTCTATGCTCATTATTTTAAATTGTTGATTAATATTCTATGTTTTGTTCCACGTGGAACAAATATTGTTTTATCTTCCTAATAGTACAAGAAGTACTGATATATCATTGGGCGAAACACCTGGAATTCTACTTGCCTGAGCAATAGTTTCGGGGTTTATACTAGTTAGTTTTTGTCGCCCTTCTGTAGAAATTGATTTAATTTCGTTGTAGTTAAATTTATCTTTAATTCTTATATCTTCAAGACGCGTAAGTTTATCAGCCATCAACCGCTCTCTTTTTATGTATCCTCCATACTTAATTTTAATATCTGCAGATTCAATAATTTCCTCTTTTCTGTTATTTATCAAATTAAGCATATCTCTAAGTGCGGTTACTTCTGTAGCCATCAGATCGAGGTTGATATGTGGTCTCGTAATTAAGTCTATAAGTTTTACACCATGCTTTAGTGGTGCAGTATTTATACTCTCAAGGAATGGATTAATTCTGTCGGCTTTTATTGAGAAATTCTTCACAAAATCTATTAGTTTATTAACTTCTTCCTTTTTGCTTTCCAGAAAATCTAGTCGTTCTCTGGTAGCTAAACCTAAGTCGTATCCCTTTTTTGTAAGCCTTTCATCGGCATTATCCTGACGAAGCAGGATTCGATATTCGGCACGAGAAGTAAACATTCTGTATGGCTCATCAACACCTTTTGTGATAAGATCGTCTATAAGTACTCCAATATATGCTTCATCCCGTCTTAGTGTGAATGGTTCACCTCCATGGCAGTTTATGTGTGCGTTTATACCTGCAATTAAACCTTGTCCTCCAGCTTCCTCATAACCTGTCGTGCCATTAATCTGGCCAGCAAAAAACAGGTTCTTTACCATTTTAGTTTCCAGTGTCGGGAGGAGTTGAGTTGGATCAAAGAAGTCATATTCTATAGCATATCCTGGACGGAAAATATGTACATCTCTAAAAGCAGGAACAAGCTGTAATGCTTTTAACTGGTTTTCTAAGGGTAGGGAAGATGAAAATCCATTTAGATAATACTCATTAGTATTTACTCCTTCCGGTTCTAAAAAAAGTTGATGACTAGTCTTATCTGAAAAAGTAACAATCTTTGTTTCTATGCTTGGGCAGTAGCGTGGACCAATACTTTGTATCTGGCCATTATATAGAGGTGAGTCGTTCAACCCTTCTCTAAGTGCATCGTGCACCTCTTCCGATGTGTATGTAATCCAACAACTGCGTTGTTCTAATGTACGATTTACATCGGGCAGATAAGAAAATTTATGGAAGTCATCATCACCTTTTTGTTCTTCTAAAAGCGAGAAATCAACACTTCTTCCGTCAATACGAACCGGAGTTCCGGTTTTCATCCGGTCTGTTTTAAAACCAAAATCTCTTAACTGTTCCGACATGCCGTATGATGCAGGTTCACCTAATCTACCACCACCAATCTGCACTTTGCCAACGTGGATCAAGCCATTCAAGAAAGTGCCATTTGTAAGCACAACAGACTTTGCTTTAAATTCAACCCCCATACGTGTTTTAACGCCAGTAACTACCGAACCATCTAAAAGAAGTTCGGTTACCATGTCTTGCCACATGTCGAGATTATTGGTGTTTTCAATTATATCACGCCAGGTTTCTATAAATTTCACCCTGTCGCTCTGAACACGCGGACTCCACATGGCTGGCCCTTTTGAGCGGTTAAGCATACGAAATTGTATAGCTGTCTTATCACTCACAATACCCATCTGACCACCCAATGCGTCAATTTCACGCACAATCTGCCCCTTTGCTATTCCACCTACGGCAGGATTGCAACTCATCTGGGCAATCTTATTCATGTCCATTGTTATCAGCAATGTCTTCGAGCCCATGTTGGCAGCAGCGGTTGCGGCTTCACACCCGGCATGACCCGCTCCAACTATAATTATGTCGTAATTAAAATTCATTTTTATCTCCTTACGCTCAGTTAATCAGACGCAAAGATACTAAAAAAGAAAACGTTACAGATAAGGTGGATGTTAATTACAAATAAGAATTAGAAAAACTGTTCTATTTCAGATATATACGTAGAAATATAGGCAGATGGTCGCTGTAACCTCCAGTATATTTGCCACTATATGTTCT
This sequence comes from uncultured Proteiniphilum sp., assembly GCA_964478295.1. Taxonomy (GTDB): domain Bacteria; phylum Bacteroidota; class Bacteroidia; order Bacteroidales; family Dysgonomonadaceae; genus Proteiniphilum. The sequence continues at coordinate 7,783 of CAYZHS010000025.1, forward strand.
ATTAGGTCTTGGATTATTATTATTATCGAAATGCAACAAATATCGTGGATTAAAAACGTCGGCATACTCGGGCCGACAATCTATCTTTTCAGAGGCAAGCATATTGCCGGAAACTATGAATTGATCAAATAATAACCATCCATCGTGGAAGGTAGTTCCTATTCCTTTTTTATATCTGGGATAAAGTAAATTGTATAACTTCAAATATTCAACCTTATCGAATTTTTTCTTTGCTTCTAAAACTTCATCTATACTGCTGTCATCTGGAGTATCATTAAAATCTCCCATCAAAACTATATTTTCTGAAGGATTCTCACTTAATATTTTGTAAACTTCATGTCTTAGTTCACTTGCTACAAAATATCGTCTTCTCTCAGACTTATCCCTTCCTTCGGCTCTGGATGGAAAGTGCGTAACGAAAAGATGGATTATCTCTTCGTTTTTTAATTTCCCTTTAACATGAAGTATATCACGGGTTCTGTCTTCAATTCCAGGCAAATGCACTAATATTGGGGTTGAATGTAGTATTGTAAATGTTTCTCTGTTGTATATTAGTGCTACATCAGAACCTCTTTCATCGGGACTGTCATAATGTACAAAACTGTATTGATTTATGCCATCTTCGCGAAGCTTGTCAATAATACTCATCATTACACTTTTATTTTCAATCTCAGCCAATCCAATTACATCTGGCAATTCCGGATTTACAATATCCTTAATTACTTTAGTCAGTTTCACTACTTTATTGTTAAACCTCTCAGCAGTCCATTCTCTAAATCCATCAGGAGTGTAATCATCGTCCAAAGTCAACGGGTCATCTTCTATATCATAGAAGTTCTCGGTATTATAAAACATAAACGCAAAAGGTAGCGACATAGCTCTATATTAACAGTTTACAAATGTAAATTATTTATTGAAATTTAATTGCTTTAATGCACTATCTTCAGCCTCACGCATAAGCTTGCTATCCTCTTCCGATTTGTCGTCAAGTCCACATAAATGCAGTACTCCATGAATAATTACTCTATATAATTCCTCTTGATAATCAGTGTTATACTTTTGTGAATTTGTACGAACTGTATCAAGGCTTATAAATATATCTCCCGATATTTTATCTCCTTCGCTATAGTCAAACGATATTATATCTGTGTAAAAATCATGTTTCAGATAGTGACTATTTACTTCTAATATTTTTTCATCATCACAAAAGAGGTAAGCAACTTCACCAACCTTCTTGTTATAGGTACCTGCTATTTTTTTTATCCATGCAGATGTCTCCCCTTTCTTAATATTTGGGAAATCAATATTTTCTGAATCAAAAGTTATTGCCATATATTTTTTACTTTTATTAACTTGGAGAATTTAATATTTATTATCCGAAAAACAGGTAGGCCACGAAAACCGCAGCAATTACACCTGCTAAATCTGCCAAAAGCGCATAGGGAACGGTATATCGAGAGTTTTTTATGTTCACTGCTCCATAGTAAACAGCAACAATATAAAAAGTTGTATCTGTTGCACCTTGAAGAACACCAGACAATCTTCCAGCAAAAGAGTCAACTCCAAAAGTTTGCATAGCATCAATCATCATTCCTCTTGCTCCACTTCCACTTAATGGCTTCATAATTGCAGTCGGGATACCATCAACCCAGCGGGTATCTATTCCGGTTAACCCAACTAAACTTCTAATGCCTTCCATAAGGAAATCTAAGGCGCCTGAAGCACGAAATACCCCAATACCCACCAGTATTGCTATCAGGTAAGGAATAATCGAAACAGCGGTCTTAAAACCATCTTTAGCTCCATCAATAAATGCTTCGAAAATATTTATTTTCTTCCGCATCCCTTTTACTATAAAAAGAATAATAATTGAAAGGAGTATAATATTAGCGGTTAGACTCGATACTACATTAATCTGCTCTTGTGGCATAGTTCGAAAAACAATAACTGTGCCTGCAATAATTGCAATCATTGCCAATAAAAAACCTAATATCTCTTTGCAAAATACGTTAATACGCTGTTTTAGACATACAGCAACCAGTCCCACAAGAGTAGCCACAAAAGTAGCAATCATTATAGGTATAAATATATCTGCCGGATTAGCTGCACCCATTTGTGCACGATAAACCATTATGGTTACCGGAATTAGGGTCAATCCCGATGCATTAAGCACTAAAAACATTATCATTGAGTCAGAAGCCACCTCTTTGTTCTTATTTACTTCTTGAAGTTCCTGCATAGCTTTAAGTCCAAAAGGTGTTGCCGCATTATCCAGCCCAAGCATATTTGCAGAGATATTCATCAGCATAGATCCCGAAGCAGGATGGTTCTTAGGTATATCAGGAAATAGTTTTGTAAACAGAGGTGCTACAGCTCTGGAAAATAGTTCTATCATACCTCCGCGCTCACCTATTTTCATTACTCCCAGCCAAAGCGAAAGTACTCCAGTTAGCCCTAAAGATATCTCAAATCCGGTTCTGGCAGTATCGTAAGTTGAGTTCATGATTTCGGTGAAGATGTAAACGTCACCAAAAAACAGAAGCTTTACAAGTGCAACAACAAAAGCTATTATAAAAAATGCTATCCAGATATAATTTAAAACCATGCAGTCTGATATCTAAGTGATAAATTCACCCAAAGATACAAAAGTTACAGAGACAGCTAATGAGAAAAAGAAATTAATCATGTGAAACATAAGAAAGTGATCATAAATTTATTAACTTTAGGAGTTAATTAACCGGCCTATAAATATAGCAATACAATTTTTTCTTCTGTTTTAAGTGTAAGTGATGAGTTGGAAAGATATTTTATATTTTCAGAGAGGTTCAAGAATAGCTGTTATTATTCTCCTTATCCTTATTATGCTCATTTTTGTTTTAAATGCCATAAAAAGCAGCGTAAACTCGTCTGAAATTATACTAAAATACAACGATTCTATTGTTGCTGAATTTGATAAATTTAGAAGCAAGAGGCTGAATTATAATTCTGAAGACACTTTCAGAGCACAAGAAGATAGATGTAATAGTTCAATAGTTAAAGACAATTCTTTAATAACATACAAACAAAATAATCACACCAGAAATGAACGTGGTGAGTATAGTGCAAGTAGTTATCAAAGAACATTAAAACTCTCTCCAGGAGAAACAATTTCACTAAACTCAACAGATACAGTCCTATGGAAAATGATTCCAGGCATTGGTAGTGCCTATTCAAAACGTATTGTTAAATACAGAGCTTTGCTTGGAGGTTATGTACGTAAGGAGCAGTTGATGGAGGTATATGGAGTAGATTCTGAAATGTACTCAAATATATCTCCATACATTGAGGAGGATACAAAATGGAGCAGGATGAAAATTAATGAACTTGAATTCAGAGAACTGCTCCGTCATCCATATCTCAGCTATGAGCAGGTGCAAGCCATAGTTAATTTAAGAGACAAAAAGGGTAATATAGTTTCAATAGATGAATTGGCAATACTTGATGAATTCACCAATGAAGATATATACCGGCTTAAGCCATATTTAGAGTTTTAAAAATATCTGTTTAATATTGCTGATACCGACGAATAGTATCCTTTACCAAAGAGATTAAGATGTACAAGCAGAAAGTATAACTGATATAAGTCTATTTGTTCACTATAATTCTCAGGCTTACCCAAAACCTCGTGATATGAATTATAGAAATCAGATCCGAAACTGCCAAAAAGCTTGCTCATGGCAATGTCAACCATTGAGTGACCGTAATACACAGCCGGATCAATCAGATAGGGTGTTCCATCTGTAGAAATCAGATAATTACCACCCCACAAATCGCCATGCAGCAAAGATGGTTTAACATCTTTAGTAATTGACTCAAATCTTTCGGTGAATATCTCTTTATTTGGTACCTCATCAATCCTAAGCAGTCCATTTTCCAGAGCCAGTTGAAATTGAGGATAAATTCTTTCAGACCAATAAAATTCGGTCCAGCTGCCATTCAAAGTGTTGCTTTGAGGTAAGTTTCCAATAAAGTTATCACAACTAAACCCAAACATATCTGCACTCACCTGATGTAGTTTAGCTAATTCTGCACCCAACCTATAGTAGTCTGCTGGGGTAGGGCGCTTGCTCTCTACATAATCCATAACAATAAGCGATTTATCGTTAAATGTATCTACAAGATGCACGCGTGGAACTGCAATTGTTGCAGTAGATTCAATTTCTGATAAAGCATATTGTTCCGCGTGGAACATTTCAAGAGCATTGTCAGCACTGTTTAATTTTAAAAAGTACTGTGTTTGTGTTGTATTTATCAGATATGCAGACGAAATAGTACCTCCCGACAATGGTTTTGTAGATTCAATTTCTTCAGCTAGCTTATCTGATATAAATGGTATTATATTTCCAAGCATTACTTATTGGTTTTTTAATTATTCGTAAGTGCAGCAATATTCTCCTTTAAAAGTGAAATCTTGCTTTCAGCATCAATCTGTTTCTTTCGTTCATTTTCAACTATCTCAGGTTTAGCATTTTGCACAAATCGTTCGTTGCTAAGTTTCTTTACCACCGATTTCAAGAATCCTTCAGTATATTCAAGTTCTGTTTCTAGCTTCTTAATCTCAGCCTCAACATCTATACTTTGCTGCAGAGGTATACTATACTCGGTTGTGCCTACTAAGAATCCTGCAGCTCCTGCCTGTTTTTCATTTACCGAAGATATAGAAGAGAGATTACACATCTTTGTAATAATAGAGTTGAATCTTTCGTTGTGTTTACCAATAACTTCAAGTTCTAACTCCTCTTTATTTGGAATATTCTTGTCGAGACGAATTGTGCGAACTCCTGAAATAAGGTGTTTCATCTCTTCAAAACTTGTAATCAGTGAGCTATCAAACAATTCTCTGTACGAAGGCTGAATAGATACCATTATACTTTCGCCATCTTCCCTCTTATGGAGAGCTTGCCACAACTCTTCAGTAATAAATGGCATAAATGGATGTAATAGTCTCAGTAAATCATCAAAAAAACCTAGAGTAGCATCATATGTAGCTTTATCAATTGGCTTCTGATAAGGTGGCTTAACTATCTCAAGATACCATGATGAGAATTCATCCCAGAAAAGTTTATAAAGCAACATCAAAGCTTCCGACAGGCGATATTTAGAGAACAGGTCGTCTAGTTCACCAATAGTTTCAGAAAGTTTGTTTCTGAACCACTCTATTGCAATCTTTGAAGCCTCAGGCTGAGTTGTTGCATCATCTGTTTCCCAACCTTTCACTAATCTGAAAGCGTTCCAAATTTTATTGTTGAAATTTCGTCCCTGTTCACATAAAGTTTCATCAAACAACAAGTCGTTTCCGGCAGCAGAAGATAAAAGCATACCCATACGTACTCCATCGGCACCATACTTTTCCATTAGTTCAATGGGGTCGGGTGAGTTGCCCAGCTGCTTCGACATTTTCCTTCCCAGATTATCTCTTACAATTCCTGTAAAGTATACGTTGTTAAAGCAAGGCTTATCTCTATATTCATATCCCGACATAATCATTCTTGCTACCCAGAAAAAGATAATATCCGGACCTGTTACTAAATCGCTTGTTGGATAGTAGTAATTAATTTCTTTGTTATCCGGATTATTGATACCATCAAATACCGAAATTGGCCACAACCAAGATGAAAACCATGTGTCAAGCACATCTTCATCTTGTTTAAGATCAGCAATAGTTATTTCATAATCTACCTGTTTCTTTGCTTTTTCAAATGCTTCCTCCTTACTTAAAGCAACCACATATCCACCTTTCGGCAAGAAATAGGCCGGAATCTGGTGCCCCCACCAAAGCTGGCGACTAATACACCAATCCTTTATATTCTCCATCCAGTGGCGATATGTATTCTTATATTTCTCAGGATAAAACTTGATTGTATCATCATCAACTGCCTTAGTGGCTGGTTTAGCCAAATCTTCCATCTTAAGGAACCATTGCATAGAGAGCTTTGGTTCGATAGCTTCATCGGTACGCTCCGAAAAACCAACCTTATTGGTATAAGGCTCTGTTTTTTCCATTAAACCTGCATCAACAAGATCTTTTTCAATCTGCTTGCGAACAGCAAACCTGTCCATACCTGCATACTGAATTCCATTCTCGTTTAGAGTGCCGTCAGGATTAAATATATCAATTGAGGGCAGATTATATTTTTCGCCCAGCATGTAGTCGTTCACATCATGTGCAGGAGTAACTTTAAGGCAACCAGTACCAAACTCAACATCCACATACTCGTCTTCAATAACAGGAATAGCTCTATTTACAAGCGGAACAATTACTTTCTTGCCTTTCAGATAAGCATTTTTAGGGTCGTTGGGATTGATACACATAGCAGTATCACCCATAATAGTTTCAGGTCGTGTAGTTGCCACAACCGCATATCTGCCTTCTGGATCACCTTCTATCT
>CAYZHS010000026.1:0-2533 GCA_964478295.1 uncultured Proteiniphilum sp.
TAGAAATTTAATTAAATGAATATAAACAAAGTAAAAGTAAACTTAATAAGAAGAACATACCATTTAAAGTATTATTTTTGTGTAAAATTCCTTTGTTTAAAATGCAACTCAAATATAAAATTTCTCCACCGGAATCGATTAAAACAACTATTCAGCTTCCGGCTTCTAAAAGTATCAGCAATAGAGCATTAATCCTTAATGCCTTGAGCTTATGCAGTTCACCTATAAAAAACCTCTCCGATTGCGAAGACACTAGGGTTATTATTGATGCTTTTAACTCAAATTCAAATCAGTTTGACATAAAAGCAGCAGGTACAGCTATGCGGTTTCTTACTGCATTTCTGGCAGGCATGAAAGGGAACTGGACTATTAAAGGCACAAAAAGAATGCATGAGCGTCCAATTCACCCACTTGTGGAAACATTAGTTGCACTGGGAGCAAATATTAAATACCTCGAGAAAGATGGATTCCCTCCTTTGGAAATTATAGGCAAAAAACTAAAAGGCGGAGAAGTTTATCTATCAGGTAATATCAGCTCTCAATTTATTTCTGCTATACTTATGATAGCCCCACTTATGGAGGATGGACTAATCATACATATAGAAAATGAAATTGTCTCAAAACCATACATCCAACTCACTATTGGATTAATGGCCAAATATGGAGTTAAAGTTAAGTGGGAAGGCAGCAAGATATCGGTCAAACCACAGAAATATAAGCCTGTTGAGGTTGTAGTAGAATCCGACTGGTCGGCTGCATCTTACTGGTATGAGATAGCTTCTCTATTACCAGGATCGGAAATAACCTTAAAGGGTTTAATGAAAGATAGCCTACAAGGCGATTCTAATGTAGTTAATTTGTTTAACGATATTGGTGTAGCCACTGAGTTTGTTTCTGATGGTATAATTATTAGAAGCAGTAAGAAGAAAACAAAGAAGTTTTTCCACGATTTTGTAAATGAACCAGACCTGGCCCAAACATTTGCAGCCACTTGTTGTTTTAAAAATATACCTTTTTTATTTTCTGGCATACAGAGTCTGAAAATAAAAGAGACCGATCGTGTACAGGCATTAATAACAGAACTGGGTAAGCTAGGATATGTACTTATAGAAAATGAGATTGGGATGCTTGAGTGGGATGGCGAACGTTGTGCTCCAGCAGAAGACCCATCTATTGACACATACGAAGATCACAGAATGGCAATGTCATTTAGTCCGGGTGCTATAGCATTACACTCAATAAATATTAATGACCCACACGTTGTTTCTAAGTCGTATCCGCATTTTTGGAATGATTTAAAACAGGCAGGATTTAAGATAGAAGAAATTAAATAAGTTATGCAACCAGTTTTTTTATTTATAGGTATAATCATATTTTTTGTAGTGGCACTTGCCATCACAAATTTCATTCAACGTAAAAGAGGTAACACCGCAGAACGTGAGACTCCCCCACCTGCAGTAGACTTAAGTGAAGGGTGTTGTGGTGCTCACGAAATATGCGAGAAAGACAGCTTAATTGCAGCTTTTGCCGAAGAGCCCGAGTATTTTGAAGATGAGGAACTTGACAAATATACATTTCGAGACTCTTCGAATTATAAAGAGAATGAAGTTGAAGAGTTCAGAGATATATTCTATTCAATCCTTGATGAAGAGAAGCCTCGCTGGGTAAGAAGTCTGCAAATGAGAAGTATTTCAGTACCCGATCAGATGAAGGATGAAGTATTGATGTTTGTAAATGAGTTAAGGATGCAAAAGATGCATGCGTAAATGCATTTATATATATGAACATCCTGGAACTATTAGAATATACTTTTTTCCGTAATGCAATTACCGGGAGCCTTTTTGCAAGTATAGCCTGCGGTATTATTGGCACCTATGTGGTATCAAGACGATTGGTATTCATAAGTGGGGGAATAACTCACGCCTCATTTGGAGGATTGGGAATAGGATTTTATTTCTCCTTATCTCCAATTATATCTGCAATGGTATTTGCGGTACTTTCGGCATTTGGCATTCAGTGGCTATCCCGAAAACAGGGTGTACGTGAAGACTCTGCAATTGCAGTATTTTGGTCGCTAGGTATGGCTATAGGTATTGTTCTGACATTTCTCTCGCCAGGATATGCGCCCAATCTTTCTGAATATCTTTTTGGAAATATTTTAACTATCACCCAAACCGATATAATCTCACTTGTAGTATTATCAGTTCTTTTACTATTATTTTTCATAATATTTTTTCATAATATAGTATCAGTTTCATTCGATACTGAGTTTGCAAAGACACGCAGAATTCACACTCAGTTTATAGAATACACAATGATGTTTTTCATTGCAGTAACTATTGTACTAAGTATACGACTTGTAGGTATTGTTCTGCTTATGTCACTTATTACTGTGCCTCAGATGACTGCAAACCTGTTTACTGTAAACTACAGCAAAATAATCTCACTGTCTATTCTTTTCAGCTTTATTGGATGCATAGCGGGACTATTTCTTTCTTACTACCTCAACGTACCTTCAGGAGCTTTCATAATA
>CAYZHS010000026.1:2543-11100 GCA_964478295.1 uncultured Proteiniphilum sp.
AATATTTGTACTTATTCTGATGTTTTTTATTGCCAAGGGTTTCAAAGCAATACAGAATGTTAAGAGGCAAAAACAAACACAATAATTTACTGTTTTAAGAGTTATCTATTGTACAAAGCTGCAATTATGATTTCTAAACAGAATAATTAGTGAAAGTAAACAATACAATTTGCTCAATATTACTATTTCTAATAGTTACAACCTTTAATTTTGGTTGCTCAAACAAGAGAAATACATCTGCAGCACGTGCTTACCATGAACTTACTACTCGATATAACATTTATCATAATGCCGAGAAAACCTATAATCGGCTTATAGATGACCAATTAGAAATTTCATCAATAGACTGGTTCAACCTGCTTTCTGTTCATCCGGATAATTTCAACAGAGAAAAGAATATGCCTGGTGGTATGTTTGATGGGGTAATTGAGAAAACTGCTAAGTCCATAATTGAACACTCAATTTCATCAAAACCACAAAGAGATCCCTCCAAAGCTCAATCTGAAGAATATAGGCAATGGCTTAAACAGGAAGAATTTAACCCTTTCCTAAAAAACTCATGGCTACTTATGGGTAAAGCTTTTGTGCAGAATGGCGATTACAGTGAAGCACTATCTATTTTCACAGAGATTCAACGAATCTATCACTACGATATTAATCTCATTTCAGAAACGCAGCTGTGGATGCTACGTTCATATGTGGCACTTAACAGAATGTATGACGCAAAGAACATGATCTACCTGTTGCAAACACGCAAACTACCTTCAGATCTTCAGAAGCTTTATATTCAAGAGTACGCAAACTTTCTAATCGAAAACAAAGAGTATGAAGAGGCAATACCTCATCTAAAAATAGCAATTGACAACCAAAAACACCATATCGGAAAGAAGCGACTACAATTTCTCTTAGGTCAGATTTATTATTTGACAGGCGACATAGATAATGCATATAGTAGTTTCGAGAAAATAAAAGATATCAGAACACCTCCAACAATCAATAAAAATGCATCTATATATCAAGCAGTAATTTCAAAGGGTACAAAACAGAATAAATTTTACAACGATTCACTGGCGCAAGTTATAAATCAAAACATTCAATTTAAAGATAATGATTTAATTGAATCATCCGGCAACTCTTCAAACATCTACGCCATACAAAATATTGTAAGGGTAAAAAGAGAGAGACAAGCAGACCCTACAACAGCAAACAAGTCGGAATCGGCAAAACTACTCGACAAATTGATGGAAGAGCTAAAACAACTCAATTCAGAAACTGAGATAAACGAAAAGATTGTACCTTTGAGTCGCGATTTTTCTACAACTGCATCTTCAGAACCTGATACAACAGATACTCGGGTTAGTCCGGCTGAACTCAAATCGAGACTCGAACAAAAGGCTAACGAAGCTTTAAAACAGAGCAATGTATCTTTAAAAGCTAAAAGCAGAGAACAGCTTTTTAAGGAGAGAGAAAAACAGCGCGAAATCAGATTGAAGGAGAGGGAAAGAGAGCTTAAAGAACGTGAGCGATTAAGAGAGGCTCAGCTAAGGCAGAGAGAGAAAGAGCGTGAAGAGAAGATTAGACAACAGAAAAAAACAGACAAATGAAAAAAATAGTATTTGCAACCAATAATAAACATAAACTCAACGAGATTCGTAAAATTACCGCTGGCAAAATAGATATATTAAGTCTTTCTGATATTGAATGCAACGAAGAGATTGAAGAAACAGGTACCACTCTTGAAGAAAACGCCCTCATAAAAGCCCGCTATGTGAAAAGCAAATATGGCTATGACTGCTTTGCTGATGATACCGGACTTGAAGTAGAATGCCTTAATGGAGAGCCAGGTGTATATTCGTCTCGATATGCCGGGCCCGACTGCAACCCCGAAGACAACATGAACAAACTTTTAAAAGAGATGCAAGGCAGCGACAACCGTAATGCACAATTCAGAACTGTTATTGCGGCAATATTAAATGGTAGCGAGCACCTGTTTGAGGGAGTTGTAAAAGGCAAAATAACCGAAGATAAACGAGGCAGTAACGGCTTTGGTTACGATCCTGTTTTTATTCCAAATGGCTATAACCACACTTTCGGAGAGTTAAGCAATGAAATTAAAAACGGAATAAGTCATAGAGCTGTTGCTATGGAAAAGTTCACTGCTTTTTTGGGCGTTTGAGTTATTTAAGCGTTTTTCTTTTTCTGAATATAATATATTGATCTTGACTACATATCAACGCATTACATTCTGATTAAACAAGTATCTTTGGTACCAACAACAACAAGCGGCCTTTGGGTCGCTTTTTTTATTTAACCTAACACATGAGACAACTTAAATTCTCATCAATTTCAACCCATTTTACAACTAGACACAGATATATTTGCTTCTGGCTTTCGCCCTATGTTGCTCGTACCAACTCCTGTGCCTCCTCGTATTTATACAGTGTTAATAGGGAGTAGGTAGGGAGTAGGTACGCAGTTAGCGCGGACTAAATAGTATCAATTAAAAAATTACTATCTTTGAAAAACAAATAAAATATTTAAATTATTAAATCATATAAACTATGTCAACTACAAACATTCGTACTGGAATTATAGGGTATGGTCTTTCAGGAAGAGTTTTTCATGCACCATTTATTGATGTGGTGGATGGATTTGAATTATCGAAAATAAGTACAGCAAACCCCGATAGAAAGGCTCTTGCTGAGAAACGATACCCATCGACAACAGTAGTACCTGATGCCGAAAATATAATCAGTGATAGTAATATTGATCTTGTTTTGGTTACATCACCTAATACAGACCATTTTAAATGGGCTAAAGAGGCATTGCTTGCAGGTAAACATGTAGTTGTTGAAAAACCATTTACTATAAATGTTGCCGAAGCAGATGAGCTGATTGTATTGGCTAAGAAACAAAATAAAATTCTTTCGGTTTACCACAATCGTCGCTTTACAAGTGACACAAAAACCGTTAAGAAACTATTAGACAGCGGATTGCTAGGCGAGATTGTTGATTATGAAACTCATTTCGACAGATACCGCACCGACCCACGACCAAATGGTGCATGGCGCGAACAGGCATTGCCGGGATCTGGTATATTTTATGATCTTGGGTCGCATCTTATTGATCAGGCATTATGGTTCTTTGGTATGCCTGAATCGGTTACAGCTGAAATTAACAAACAGCGCCCTTGGGCTAATGTAGATGATCATTTTGATGTGCGACTACACTACTCTGGTTTCACTGCAACTCTTAAGTCTGGAATGATTTGTCGCATTCCAGGTCCAACTTATATGCTGCATGGAACAAATGGGTCGTTTGTGAAATATGGACTCGATGTACAGGAGGCAACTATTGATAATGGTGCAATACCTGTTGGCAAAGATTGGGGAAAAGAGCCTGAAGATATTTGGGGCACAATAAAAGCAGAATACAAAGGTGTTAAAATATCAGGAAAACTTGAGAGTGAGCATGGCGACTATAAGGACTATTTTATTAACCTGCGCGATGCTATTAATGGTAAAGCCGAACTGGCAGTAAAAGCAGAAGAAGCACGTGAGGTTATGAGAATAATTGAACTGGCATTCCAAAGTAGTGAGGAGAAAAGAACTATTGCTGTTGAGTAGGCCTATAGGAAAAATATAGATGCTCCTATTATACTAATCACTGCCCCAATCACCTGACGGGCAGTGATTTTTTCTTTAAACATAACTGCAGAAGGGACAATTATAAAAATTGGTGTTAATGCCATCAGAGCAGATGCAATACCTGTTTCTGTATGTTGTACGGCGTAAAGCGAAAGTGCCACACCAATAAAAGGACCAAATATTGCACCTATAGTTATGCCCTTCATGCTTGGTTTATCATGTGTAACTGATAAAACCCTTCTCCACCTCTTCATAAAAGTAATTAACACTGCAAAAGCAGCAAAGCCAAATATTGCTCTAATCTGTGTAGCAGCTATAGCATCATAATCGCCCATACCCTTTTTGCTAAGTATCAGTCCTATTGCTTGTCCAAGTGCTCCACCTATAGCATACAGCAATCCACGAAGAGGAAAGTTCAACTTCAGCTTTTTCCCTGCAACTGCAATCATAATTCCTGTTACACTAACAAGTATACCAAGAATGCTTTTAGTTGAAAGTATCTCATTCAGGAAAAACCACCCGATTATAGCAGTAATCATAGGTGCCAGGCTCATTACTAATTGCGATGTTCTGGAACCAATAATAGTGTAGGATTTGAAAAGAAACAGATCTCCCAAAAAGAAGCCAACTATACCTGAAAGGCCAAGCCAAATCCAGTTATATGCAGTTGCATCTTTTGGAAAAAACATTCCTCTGGTAAAATAGGTTGTTACTCCCAAGAATATAACCCCTAAGAAAATACGGATAATATTTACCGATAGCGACCCTACCCTTCTACCCGATTTCTCGAAGTAAATTGCACTGAATGTCCAGCATACTGCAGTTAATAGAGAAGCAATTTCCCCTATGTGAGATTGAAAAGGCATTAATATGATGTTCTGAATTAGGTATATTTATTTTGCAAATGTACACTATTTTTTCAGAAACTTCATATCAACTAATTGCCTCGATCAACTTTTTTGCTGCAGATTCAATTGTTGGTTCACTATTTAAAAGTGTAATAAATTTGCTGCCTATAATTGCACCCGACGATTCTCTGCAAGCAGCATCAAAAGTCTCCTTGTTAGATATTCCAAACCCTATCAGTCGTGGGTTTTTTAAATTCATCTCATTAACTCTCCTGAAGTAACTAAGATTTGACTCACTAAACGAATTTCTGGCACCTGTTACCGAAGCCGTTGAAACCATATAGATAAAACCTGAGGTGTTTTCGTCTATCAACCTGATTCGGTCTTCCGACGTTTCGGGGGTTATTAGCATAACCATATGCAATCCATATTTTTCTGCAATAGATTTATAAGACTCCATATATTCTGCAAACGGAAGGTCGGGAATAATCAATCCATCAATTCCACATTCAGATGCCTGTTTGCAATAATTTTCGAAACCAAATTGCACAATTGGATTGAGATAGCCCATCAAAACTAAAGGTATAGATACATCGTTGCGAATATCCTTTAATTGAGCAAATAGTTTTTTCAAGCTCATTCCATTACGCAAAGCCTCATTGCCAGATGCTTGAATAACCGGGCCATCGGCCATTGGATCGCTAAAAGGCACCCCAATTTCAAGAAGTTCCACCCCATTCTTCTCCAGTGTCTTTATCACTTCAGTTGTATCTTCTGGCTTGGGATAACCTGCCGTGAAGTATACCGACAATATATTTTTTTTCTTCTCGTTAAATAGTTTATCTATCCTGTTCATAATTATAATTTACACTTTATCTAAGTTGTTCTACAAATAATCTTACCTTTTCGATGTTCTTAATTGCCGGCTCAGTCTCAAAGCGACTATTAACGTCAACTCCTGCAAATTTTGAGTTTTTTATTGATTTTATTACTTCTACATCATCAGGGGAGATACCTCCACTAAGCAGAAATGGGGTATCTCCGTTATAATCTGAGAGCATTTCCCAGTTGAATTTTTTTCCTGAGCCGCCATAATTGTTTGTTTTAGTATCAAACAAAAAATAGTTGCATTTACCCTCATATGCATGTAGCTGTGCTTGTGGGATGAAGCCATCTTCTGCTATACCAAACGATTTTATCACTTTATGCCCCTCTTTCTTTAAATTGATACAATATTGGGGAGGCTCATTTCCGTGAAGCTGTATGGCATAAAGATTGTTTTGTTTTGCAAGTTCACTAACTGTTTGTAGATCTTGATTGACAAAAACACCAATTCTTTTTACTTTACGTGGCAGATAATTCAATTTTGCACCTACAAATCTTGAAGAGCCTGGGTAAAATATAAAACCCATCCAATCAATATCAATCTGCTCAAGCTGACGGATATTTTCCTCTTCTCGCATTCCACAAACTTTTATTATCATCATCAATATCTATTTAAATATTATTCAAAACATCACTCACCAACAATCTGCTGAATGAAATCTTTTAGACTTTTTTCGGGGTTACCCGACTTCATAAAATATTCGCCTATCAAGAATCCTTTGTAACCAATTGCTTTAAGATCTTTGACCGCTGATGAATCGGAAATTCCACTTTCTGAAACCCATACCGCTTCTTCTGGAAGTAATTGAGCCATCCTGTACGATTTGTCTAAGTCCGTAACAAAACTTCCCAAGTTACGGTTATTTACCCCTACAACTCTGTTTAGTGGAGTTATATAATCTATTTCACTTTCATCATGAAGTTCCAGCAATACATCTAATTGAAGTTGATTGGCTAACTCAGTAAACCTTTTAGACTCTTCTTTTGTAATTGCTGCTGCAATTAATAAAATGGCGCTGGCACCAGCTAGTTTGGCTTCATAAATCTGATACTCATCTACGATAAACTCTTTTCTCATTACAGGTATATGCACATTGTTAACTGCACTTTTTAAATCTGTTAATGTGCCACCAAAATACTTTTCATCTGTAAGTACCGATAGTGCAGAAGCACCGGCCACTTCATAGGCTTTGGTAACAACCTCTACATCTGCATTCTGATGCAACCATCCTTTGCTGGGCGAACGGCGTTTAAACTCGGCAATTATTCCGGTTTTCGAGTTCATCAAAGCATCATATAATGAAATAAAAGGGATATCTATATTTTGAACTAACCTACTCTCTAATTCAGATAGTGGTAGTTGTTTCTTTTGATTATTAACTTCAACTTTTTTATCTGAAACTATCTCACTTAAAATATCTCTCATAATTCTTAACTATTAATTTCGATAAATGTTTCTAAAGCCTTTAATGCTTTCTTGCTGTATAGAGAATCACGTGCAATATCTATACACTCTTCAATAGACTTCTGTTGGTCTATGGTTTGTATACCAAATGCTGCATTTACCAACACAACATTCATTTGTGCATCTGTAGCAGTTGCATTGAGCACATTTCGGAAAATTAAAGCGGCCTCCTCTGGTGTGTCTCCTCCATATATTTCAGTCTGTTTTATTCTTCCGAATCCCAAATCTTCAGGCATATATAAGTATTCACCATTATTTGAAGTAACTTTAAACTGACTTGTAAGTGATATTTCATCATATCCATCCATGCTATGAACGATAGAGAATTTCTTGTTCTCTTCTTGATAGATATAACTGTAGAGCCTCGACATTGCTAAATCGTATACGCCAAGCATCTGGTATTTAGGTTGCACAGGGTTTACTAAGGGACCAAGTACATTAAAGAAGTTGCGTACACCCAGGCTCTTGCGAACCGGTGCAACTGCTTTTAGGGCGGGACTAAACAAAGGGGCATGCAGATATGCAATGTTACAGTTATCGAGACTTTTTCTGAAAAGATTGTTATCGGTATTGAACTTCACTCCTTGCTTTTCAATCACATTGCTCGCTCCACTTATTGATGTTGCTCCATAATTTCCATGTTTAACTACATTATAACCGGCTCCGGCAACAACAAAACAAGAAGTGGTGGATATGTTGAATGTATTTTTGCCATCGCCTCCTGTACCTACAATATCTAGTGGTGAATAGTCTGATAAATCAACACCCACACGCATCTCAAGCAGGGCATCTCTAAAACCCAGTATCTCATCAACAGATATACTACGCATAAGAAATGATGTTATAAGAGATGCTATCTGAGTTTCAGGCACATCTCCAGTTACAATGTCAACCAAGACCTGTTTTGCCTCGTCGCGAGTTAAATATTGATAATCGAAAAGCTTATATAAAATATTTTTCATTGAATTACATCATTTAGTTTGTAGGAAATTCTGAACTATCTGCTTACCATAGGGTGTAAGAATAGATTCAGGATGAAACTGCACTCCATGCAGATCTAACTCTTTATGCTTCAGCGCCATTATTTCTCCAGCATCATCAACTGCTGTAACCTCTAACTCTGCAGGAAAATTATCTTTCGAAACAACCCACGAGTGATATCTCCCGGCAAGTATCTCATTAGGTAACCCTGCAAACAGATAATCATCACTAACTATATTAATTGATGTTTGAACACCATGAAATACAGTGGGAATATTTTCAAGCTCAGCACCAAACACCTCTGCAATAGCCTGATGGCCAAGGCAAACACCGAGTATACTTTTCTTTGCAGCATACTCCTTAATTAACTGCATCATCAACCCTGCCTCTGATGGTATGCCGGGTCCGGGTGAAAGTATAATTTTACTATATTTATCTACTATAGAGAGCTCTATCTTATCGTTACGGATAACATCTACATTCATATAACCCAACGATTTTATTACATGAACCAAGTTATAGGTAAATGAATCGTAGTTATCTAACAGAAGTATTTTTGTTGATTTCATCTATTATAATATTAAGAGTTATAGAGTTTAGTTGCTTTATCTATTGCCATATTCAGTGCCCCAAGTTTACTATTAACTTCATTAAGTTCATACTCATCTTTACTTTGAGAAACAACTCCTGCACCTGCCTGGTACCATAGTTCATTATTCCTGCTTACAAAT
>CAYZHS010000026.1:11110-14124 GCA_964478295.1 uncultured Proteiniphilum sp.
CGATTTCTGAGATGAGCTGCATAGCTCTAACTTTTGGTGCTCCCGATAATGTGCCTGCCGGGAAAGTATCGAAGAAGGCTTTAATTGGGTTTGCATCGGAATTTAATATGCCGCTTACACGTGACACTAAATGAATTACATGAGAGTAGAATTGCGGCTCCTTATAAAACTCCACTTCTACATTATAGGCATTTCTGCTAAGATCATTTCGAGCCAAATCAACTAACATAACATGCTCAGCATTCTCTTTCGGGTCGTTAAGCAAAAACTCTACCCCCTCTTTATCTTGCTGATAATTACCTGTACGTTTTGTTGTTCCTGCAATGGGATCTATACTTATTTTGTTGCCTTCAACCTTACAGTGTGTTTCGGGCGAGGAACCAAAAATGCGGTAACCTCCAAAATCGAAGTAAAAAAGATAAGGAGAGGGGTTAATTGAACGTAATGCTCTGTATACCTTAAAGTCGTCACCCGAAAAGGGTTGCACAAATCGACGTGAAAGAACAATCTGAAACACATCACCTCTCATGCAATGTTCTACACCTGTTCTGACAAAGCCTTTAAAATCTTCGTCGGTAATGGTACTATACACACTACCTTCAGTATAGAAATTATAGTTAGCAAAATTTCGCTGATTAATGAGTGACTCCACCTTATTCAGATTGCTAAATTCATCCTCTTCCTGCAATTCAATTAGTGTAATCTCATCAGTAAAATGATTGAATACTAATATATACTTATATAATATATACAGCATATCGGGAGCGTCATTTCGATTTTCTTTACTCTCTTTGATATTTATGTCTTCGGTATATTTCACACAATTGAAGGTTGTATAGCCAAACAATCCAATATTGCCATTAGCGCTGCCTTCAACATCAAATCTTTCTATAAAGCTGTTCAGTAGGTCTGAAATAGAGAAATCTTCGGTCAACTCCCTGCTCTCTTCCTTTTCATCAGGGAAAACCATTTTGCTTACACCTCTGTTAACTTCAACTCTGGCAATTGGTTTAAGAGCAAGATACGAAATACTGTTCTCTTTTGCATGAAAATCGGAGCTTTCAAGGAGTGCCGATTGAGGAAATGTATCTCTCACTTTCAGGTAAATACTTACCGGAGTATGAAGATCGCCCATTATTTTTCGGCTATTTGTTTTAAATTTATATTGCATACTCTTTAATATTTTACTGTGATTATTGTACTGTTAGCTTCTATAATCTTTAATAAACTTATTTAGCTTAAATATGATTCTTATTTTGCAAACTGACTTTCATAAATGAAATAGGTCTCCAAATCTTTATCGCCCCTACCAGAAAGTGTGAGGACTACAATATCTTCGGCAGAGAAAGTTACTTTTTCTAATGCTGCAAGTGCGTGGGCCGACTCAAGAGCAGGTATTATGCCTTCGTTACGGGTTAGTTCAAATGCGGCCCGCAGTGCTTCATCATCGTTTATTGCCACTACTGTTGCACGTTTTGAAGCGGCAAGGTTTGCATGAATTGGACCAATACCGGGATAATCGAGTCCGGCAGATATAGAATAAGGTTCGGTTATCTGTCCATCTTCGTTTTGCATGAGCAATGTTTTACAGCCATGCAGTATTCCTGATTTACCCAAGTGTATTGTAGCAGCAGACTCTCCGCTATCAACACCCTTGCCTCCTGCTTCAGCAAGAACTATCTTTACTTTCTCATTATCTAGATATTCATATACTGTTCCTGCAGCATTGCTGCCTCCTCCAACACATGCAACCAGATAGTTGGGATAATCTCTACCCTCTTTTTCTTTCAACTGTATTTTTATCTCTTTACTGATTACCGACTGTAAACGAGCTACCATATCGGGATATGGGTGTGGACCAATTGTTGAACCAATTATATAATGAGTATCGGCAGGATTACTGCACCAATCGCGAATTGCATCATTTGTGGCATCTTTAAGTGTCATATTGCCAGATGTTACAGGAACAACTGTTGCTCCAAGCATTTCCATCTTCTTCACATTCACCTGCTGCCTTTTAACATCGGTTTCTCCCATATATACCGTGCAAGGCATCTCCATAAGCGCACATACTGTTGCAGTTGCCACACCATGCTGCCCAGCTCCGGTCTCTGCAATTATGCGAGTCTTACCCATCTCTCTGGCAATCAATATCTGACCTATAGTATTGTTGATTTTATGAGCTCCTGTATGATTAAGATCCTCTCGCTTCAAGTAAATTTTTGCACCATAGCGAGCAGAAAGTTGCTTTGAATAATATAGAGGTGATGGCCGGCCTACATAATCGTGAAGCAGTTGATTAAAATCACTCTTAAACTTTTCACTTTCAATTATTCTCAGATATGCTTTTTCTAAGTCTGATACACATTTATGAAGAATCTCTGGAATATAAGCTCCTCCAAACTCACCATAATAACCTCTTTCGTCAACTGTATACTTTTGCATTTTGATATATATTATTTTGTTTTTTGTTCTCTTATTCTGCTTTTTACTAAACAGACTAGAATGAATTATTCCTCTTTATAAACCTGTTTAAACTTAAAAAGCCTGTCGCAGGATTGCGACAGGCTCTTTTATTATATTGTTTGATACTTATTTCAAGACACAGCTGCTCTTCCTTACGACTTTTTTAGTTGTAAGAAGCGCCACCAATATCCGTTATTAAGTAAATTCATTATTTCACTATTAGTTTGTTGCAAATATATGCTATAGATTTACTATTCGCAATTGTTTTGTGATTTTTAACCAAAATTATTTCTACTCATCTACAGAACTAGATTTATTACCATAGATGCTCCACACTTCAACCGGATAGTCAGATTCAATAATATCTGGCCTATAAACAGAGTTTTCTACCTCTCTAATATATGCAGCCATACGTTGCTCGGTGCTTCCTAATCTATCGTGTGTAGGCGAAAATGAAATCATACATCTAACCCCTTTGGCATGGAGCTTCTCGACAATATGCTTGTTTGAATCATCAATTTTCTGACCAACATAGGCAATCATATTTT
>CAYZHS010000027.1:0-13799 GCA_964478295.1 uncultured Proteiniphilum sp.
ATACGCGAATTAAGTCTCTCTCGTCAACAAGAAATTGACTATCTAAAAGATAATGGGTTTGATTTCTCATGGGAAAAATCTAAATATTCAATCAATCAAGGTTTATGGGGAACTAGCGTGGGAGGTGTTGAAACTCTCAAATCTTCAGGTGTTCTGCCCGAAGAGGCATACCCCTCACAAGTTGTAAAACATGATTCAGAGCGAATAAAAATTGGCTTTGAGCATGGAGAACCTGTTTCTATTAATAATGAGAAGATGTCTCCTGTAGAAGTGATTCGCAATCTGCATGAGATTGCTTCAAAATATGGAATTGGACGTGATGTGCATGTTGGTGATACAATTATTGGCACAAAAGGTAGAGTGGCTTTTGAAGCACCAGCTCCACTTATAATAGTAAAATCGCACCATCTGCTTGAAAAACACGTACTTACAAAACATCAACTATACTGGAAAGATCAACTTTCAAACTGGTATGGACAGCTGATGCACGAAGCTCAATACTTAGAGCCTGTTATGAGAAACATTGAGACCTTTTTAGAAGATACGCAAAAATATGTTACTGGTGAAGTAGAAGTTGAACTTCGTCCATATCACTTTGCAATATTAGGTTGCTCAAGTGAATATGATCTTATGAGTTCTAAGTTTGGCGAATATGGCGAAAGCAACAAATCATTTACCGGCAACGATGTGGTGGGTTTCACTAAAGTAACTGCCAATCCTCTGAAAATTTATTATACAATTCACGATAATGATTAATGTAAGCATAGTAGGTGGAACTGGATATACAGCTGGTGAACTACTTAGAATTCTTCTCCGCCACGACAAAGTAAATATTGAGTCGGTAATTAGTACAACATCTGTGGGTAAACGAATTGACTCAGTTCACCGCGACCTGCTTGGAGAGACTGACCTAATTTACAGTGATAGTTTTGTAAATCCCGACTTGATATTTTTATGTTTGGGACATGGTCTCTCCAGAGATTTTCTGGAAAACAATCAATTGCCAGAAGGGTGTAAGATTATTGACTTGGGAAATGATTTCAGAAACAAACCTTTGTTCAATGGCAGAAATTTTATTTTCGGACTTTGCGAACTTTATAAGGAAGAAATAAAAAAAGCCAGTTATATAGCAAACCCTGGTTGTTTTGCCACAACTATAATGTTAGCACTTTTACCGTTGGCATCAATGAATTTATTGAAAAACGATATACATGTGCACGCAATTACCGGATCTACAGGTGCGGGTAAAAGACCGGGTGAAACCACTCATTTCAGCTATAGAGACAACAACCTGTCTGTATACAAACCCTTTACTCACCAACACTTAGAGGAGATTAGCAACACATTAACAAATGCAGGCAACAGCAATCTACCTCAGATAAACTTTGTTCCAATGAGGGGCGATTTTACTCGTGGTATTTTTGCGAGCATCTACACTAAATGGGAAGGCAGTATGAGCAATGAAGATGTAATTTCATTTTTCAAACAATATTACTCAAAATCACCGTTTGTATTTATATCAGATGAGCCAATAAGTCTTAAAGAGGTAGTAAACACAAATAAATGTTTATTACATATCGAATTCCATAATGGCTATATACATATTACTTCTATAACAGATAATTTAGTAAAAGGTGCATCTGGTCAGGCTGTGCAAAACATGAATCTCATGTTTGATCTTGATGAAACGATGGGACTAAAATTAAAAGGCAGCTCTTTTTAAAAACTTATTATTATGCATTTATTCGACGTTTACAGTTTATGGAATATTGAGCCAGTGAAAGCAAAAGGCTGTAAGGTATGGGACAAAGAAGGTATTGAATATCTCGATCTGTATGGTGGTCATGCTGTTATTTCTATCGGTCACACGCACCCAAAATACGTGGATGCAATTACTGAGCAAGTAAAAAAAATAGGGTTCTACTCAAACTCTGTACTTAACACCATGCAGCAAGAACTTGCATTGAAACTGGGAGAGCTAAGCGGTTATCCCGACTACTCGCTCTTTCTTTGCAACTCAGGAGCCGAGGCAAATGAAAACGCCTTGAAACTTGCATCATTTAAAACAGGTAGAAGTCGCATTATTGCATTTAAAGAAGCCTTTCATGGGAGAACCTCAGGAGCTGTAGCTGTTACTGATAACCCCAACATTCAATCATCTTTCAACAAGGGACATGAAGTTACATTCATCAATCTGAATGATATTGAAAGTATTGAGAAGGAGATAGTAAAAGGTGATGTAGCAGCAGTAATAATTGAGGGAATTCAGGGAGTAGCCGGAATTTATGAACCTACCAACATCTTCCTCAAGCAGCTCAGTTCTTTATGCAAAGTACACAAAGTGCCACTCATACTCGATGAGATTCAATCAGGCTACGGTCGCACCGGCAAATTCTTTGCACATCAATATGCTGAAATAAAACCAGATATAATAACAACGGCAAAAGGTATGGGCAATGGCTTCCCTATTGGAGGGGTTTTGATATCTCCCGAATTTGAAGCAAAAAAAGGAATGCTCGGTACAACTTTTGGAGGTAATCATCTGGCTTGTGCAGCTGCGATTGCAGTTCTTGATGTTATAAAAGAGGAGTCTCTTATTGAAAATGCTCTTAATATGGGAGATTATTTAATATCAGAACTCGAAAAAATCGATTCAATAAAAACTATCAGAGGCAGGGGCTTAATGCTTGGGATAGAACTTAAACCCGAATATGCCGAGGCTCGCAACCGCTTGTTATTCGAAAGTCACATTTTTACAGGTGGTGCTAAAAATGGTGTTATGAGACTTCTTCCTCCTCTTTCAATTTCTAAAGAGGAAATAGAAGTTTTCTTAACTGAGCTCAAAAACAAAACAATGTAAAAAAGCAACTTATTATGAGAAACTTCACTTCAGTACACGACTTAGGGGATATTAATGCAGCCTTAGAGAAGGCTAAATGGGTAAAAGATAATCCTTACGCCGACCAGGAATTAGGTAGGAACAAAACTTTATTACTCATCTTTTTTAACTCGAGTCTTAGAACACGACTAAGCACTCAAAAGGCTGGTTATAATTTGGGTATGAATGTTATTGTACTCGATATAAATCAGGGTGCGTGGAAGCTGGAAACAGAAAGAGGTGTAATTATGGATGGCGATAAGCCCGAACATATTCTTGAAGCAATTCCTGTAATGGGGGCATATTGCGACGTTATTGGTGTGCGTTCTTTTGCTCAGTTTGAAAATAAAGAGGATGATTACAACGAAGTAATACTTAATCAGTTTATAAAATATTCGGGCAAGCCAGTATTTAGTATGGAGGCTGCCACTCGTCATCCACTGCAAAGTTTTGCAGATTTAATTACTATTGAAGAGTTCAAAACAACAAAGCGACCCAAAGTTGTACTCACCTGGGCACCACACCCTAAAGCTTTACCACAAGCGGTGCCCAACTCCTTTGCAGAATGGATGAACGCTACCGACTACGAGTTTGTAATTACACATCCGGAAGGTTATGAGCTTGAAGAATCTTTTGTGGGTAAAGCTAAAGTGGAATACGATATAGAAAAGGCATATGAGAATGCAGATTTTATATATGCCAAAAACTGGTCACCCTATAGCGATCCAAATTATGGAAAAGTTATATGTAAAGATAGAGAGTGGACTGTGGATAGCAGAAAAATGGCACTTACCAACAATGCTTACTTTATGCACTGTCTGCCAGTTCGTAGAAACATGATAGTTACTGATGAGGTAATTGAGAGTAACAGATCAATTGTTATTCAAGAGGCTGCAAATAGAGTTGTTTCTGCTCAGACAGTTTTGAAAGAGATTCTGAAAAATTTAGGTTGATGTTTTTAATAAATCTTCTTGATTACATTCAGAAATTAATTTTAACAAGAAGAGAGTACTAATATAAAAAAATGGCAATAGTTAAAAACAAACTTTCAATTGTAAAGATTGGAGGTAATATAGTTGATAATCCCGAAGCACTTAAATTGTTTCTTACCGACTTTTGCAAATTAGAGGGAAAGAAACTTCTTGTACACGGAGGTGGTGTTATGGCATCTAAAATGGCCAAACAGCTGGGAATAGAGACAAAGATGGTAAATGGCCGCCGAGTTACCGATGAGGAAACTCTTAAAGTTGTTACCATGGTTTATTCGGGATGGATCAACAAGAATATTGTTGCATCTCTTCAAGAAATTGGGTGCAACGCTATTGGTCTATCAGGTGCAGATGCAAATTGCATTCCTTCTAATAGACGGTCGCCAATACCTATCGACTTTGGTTATGTTGGGGACCCTGACCCGGAAAAGGTGAATAGCAATTTCATTTCGCAGCTTATTGAATCTGACATAGTACCGGTTTTTTGTGCAATAACACACGATGGGAAAGGCTCACTACTAAACACTAATGCCGACACTATTGCATATTCAGTGGCTACAGGACTTTCTAAAAAATATGAGACTTCATTATACTACTGTTTCGAAAAAGAGGGTGTTCTTAAAGATATAAACAACCCTGACAGCTTGATAAATTACATGACATACGAAGAGTGCGAAAACTACAAAAACATTGGTATAATAGCCGATGGTATGATACCAAAAATGGATAATTCATTCAAAGCAATAAACAGTGGTGTTTCGGAGGTAATTATATTACATGCTAAAAACCTTCTGACAAGAATAGGTACAATCTTAAGGTAAACGCTGAATTAAAATTTATCAACATTTAAAATTAGTATTATAGAAAAATGGAGTATCTTGACGATGCAGTCAGACTGCTAAGAAAACTGGTTTCTATAAAGTCTTTTTCGGGTGAGGAGGATAACAGAAGAGAGTTTCTTGTAAACTATTTCAAAGAAAACGGAATCACTTGCGAATGTATTGGCAACAATATAATAGTCAAACAGGAACATCATGATTCGGCAAAGCCAACCCTTATGCTGAATTCTCACATCGATACAGTTCAACCGGCATCAGGATACACTATAGACCCGTTTAGTCCAGAAGAATCTGAAAAATATGTATATGGACTTGGAAGTAACGACGCTGGCGCAAGCGTAGTTTCTATGATTCAGTCATTTATTCATCTAAAAGATTCGAAACTGAATTTCAACCTGATTCTTGCTTTATCAACTGAGGAGGAGAACTCAGGACCTGAAGGCATGAAACTTCTATGGAAAAAACTTTCAGATCAGGTGGATATGGCAATTATTGGTGAACCTACTGGCATGAGAGTTGCAATTGCTGAAAGAGGGTTGCTTGTTATTGATGGTTTATCAAAAGGGGTGAGCGGACATGCGGCCAGAGATGAGGGGGTGAATGCTCTTTACATCGCTTTAGAAGATATATCAACTCTGAGATCTGTAAAGTTTAATAAAATTTCTCCAACTATGGGGGAGGTAAAACTTACAGTAACACAGATAAATGCAGGAACTCAGCATAATGTAGTACCCGACAGGTGCAGCTTTGTTGTGGATATAAGACCTACAGATCAATACAGCAATAGTGATATAATGAATATTCTGCAACCTAAAGTAAAGAGTGAACTAAAGGCTCGTTCACTTACAAACAGAAGTTCGGCTACTCCTTACAATCACTCATTGCTGAAATGTGTTGAGCGACTTGGTATTGAGTCTTACATATCGCCAACTACTTCCGACTGGATGAGAATAACATGTCCGGCAGTTAAGATGGGTCCGGGTGAGTCGTCACGTTCACATCAGGCAGATGAGTTCATACTGATTGAAGAGCTGAATCAGGGCATTAAAGGATACATTAATTTTATAACTGAGCTATCAAAGAGTAGCTAAAAACTTGCAAATAAATGGCAAAAATATGGGATAAAGGCTTCGATGCGAATAAACGAGTAGAAGATTTTACAGTTGGTAACGACCGGGAACTGGATCTTCGTCTTGCCAAACATGATATTAAAGGTTCAATGGCGCATATTAAAATGCTTGTTAAGATCGGTCTTTTAGGTGTAGATGAAGAGAAAAGACTACAAATTGAGCTACATAACATACTTCAAGAAGTTGAAAAGGGTAATTTCAGACTTGAAGATGATGTGGAAGATATACATTCGCAAATTGAGGCTATGTTAACTGAGCGACTTGGTGAGGTTGGCAAAAAAATACATTCGGGTCGTTCTAGAAATGATCAGGTATTAGTTGACATTAAGCTTTTTCTGAAAGAAGAAATTTTAAATATAAAAGAAGAGGTATTACAACTTTTTGAAATTCTTCAATCTCTTAGTGAAGAGCATAAGACTGTTTTACTACCAGGATACACACATGCCCAAATTGCCATGCCTTCGTCGTTTGGATTATGGTTTGGTGCATACGCAGAAGCTTTAGTTGATGATATGCACACTCTTGCATCGGCCTGGAAAGTGGCAGATCAAAACCCACTTGGCTCGGCAGCAGGATATGGCAGTTCTTTCCCAATTGACAGGGAAATGACAACAAAAGAGTTAGGTTTTGCCACAATGAGCTATAATGTTGTTGCAGCACAAATGGGTCGCGGAAAAACTGAACGCATACTTGCTCAAAGCATGGCAAACATAGCTTCAACTCTTAACAAACTTGCAGTTGACAATTGTACATATCTTTCAGGCAACTTTCAATTTATTTCATATCCAAAAGAGCTTACCACTGGTTCTAGTATTATGCCTCACAAGAAGAACCCCGATGTATGGGAAATTATAAGAGGTCACAGCAACCGTCTTCAGAGCCTGCCAAATGAGATTACTATAATGACTACAAATATGGCACATGGTTATCATCGCGACTATCAATTACTAAAGGATGTGCTTTTCCCTGCAATTGAAACTCTTCACAATATCTTACAGATGTCTCATTTTATGCTTCAGCATATATCTGTTAATAGAGAAATTCTTAATGACGATAAGTATGAATACCTTTTTACAGTTGAGAAAGTAAACGAACTTGTATTGCAGGGTATACCTTTTCGTGAAGCATATCAACAAGTGGGTAAAGAGGTGCAGAATGGCAACTTTCATTCAGACAAAAAGGTTCATCACACTCATGCCGGCAGTATAGGTAATCTGTGCAATGAAGAGATTAAGGAGAAAATGAAAAAGGCTTCTGCTGTTATACAATAACAAAAAACAGACGCCGTTTCCTAACCAACTCCGCATCCTCCTCATAAATTTATGATGTGGATATGTAGTGGATATGAAGTGGCATTGAGGAGGCCCAGGAGATGGTACTATCTTAATGTAGTCTTTTGCTTAGTTGAGTACAAAAAAAGTTCACGGTATATTAGAAATAATCTAACAATACCGTGAACGTTACAAACTGTGAATTTAGTGACTGTGACCGCCACCGCCCGAAAGAATGTCATGTACTGCTTCAACACTATGTGTGTAATCTACATATGCCTCCACATAGGCACGACCCTCTTCCACAGAATTGTCCCTCACTTTATATAATGCCTCCGTCTTGTTGAATTTCTCTTGCAATTGAGAGTTTATATGATTGTTAAGGGCCTTAAGCAAACTCGCAAAATTGCCTGTATCGAGAGCTTTGTCACTCATTACAGTTATATGTGCAGTTGTGCCGGCTGGCTTCAACCCTGTAAATGGAGCACCTTCCATTTCTCTGTGTAAGCGAATGAATGTTTCAAAAAAATGTTTTTTCACTATTTCATATATTTCTTTGTCTCCATTCCTTAAACTGTAGGTTTTGTGAAATAGTGGAACCACTTCACCTTCCATATCAGCATCTATCCATTTTAAAATTAGATTTACATTATTAGTTGCCAATGCCTTTTCTGCATCAATCAAAGCAGGCCCATCAAAGGAATCGCAATGAGCCGAAGCCGGTTGTATGCTTACCAGAGAAAAAATTGTTATCAACGACAAAATCATCGTTGATTTTAGCATTCTGCTTTTTAATAAATAATTTCTTGTTTTCATAATGTTCATTTTATTAATTGTTCTTACTCTTTAATTTACTAACTTAGTGATAGCAAAAGTACATTATAGAAATTGCATGAATTGTCACCCTGGTGACATAGCATTAAAATATTTTATGGAAAATCATTTAAAAGCTGAGGGTCTTTCACACGACCATCTTACAGATCTACTCAAAGAGCATAAGATTAATATAAACTTCAGTTCTGAAAATGAAGAGATTCATGCTCATACTCATTCTCAGAATCGGATTAGTTATTGCCCTCTATTTAGAGGTTTAAGTCAATCTGAACATGATCAGTTTCTCGACAGGAATGTTAAAGAGGTTATATCCTACAATAAAGGAGACACTATAGTAATGCAGGGAGATTCAATAAATGATGTGATGCTGTTGGTTCATGGTAGTATAAGAACTGAGATGATTACCAGTGAAGGCAACCTGCTTGATATTGATATACTTGAAGCGGTTGTACCACTTGCACCATCTTTTATTTATGGTCTTGAAAATAAATATCCGTTTGATGTTATAGCGGTGGAGCCATGTATCTTCCTTAAGATATCAAAAAATGCCTGGCTGGATGAAATGGCAAACAATAAACAGCTACTAACTAACTTCCTAACACTTAATGCCGATTTGACTCTTTATTTAACCAATAAGCTTCAGATGATATCACTTAAAAGTTTAAGAAAAAAACTGGCTACTTTCTTTATCGAAAAGACAACAGTAGAGAAGAATAGCTTTACGCTTAAAAGATCGAGAACACAGTTAGCAGAATTTTTTGGAGTACAAAGGCAATCATTAGCAAGATCTCTTAAAGAAATGGAGGAAGATGGGGTAATTGAACTAAATGGCAAAATTGTAAAGATTCTTGACAGGAGCAAGCTTATAAGAGAATAACTTACTATATGTTTTTTTAAAGCCACTTTTTAATCTGCTATTTGCCTTTTTTTTGTATTTTTGTAAAACATACATTTACATGAATTTGTATCCTGACCACAAAGCTGGAAAACCAATTTTTATATATTATAATGAACTTAATCGATAAAATGATTCAAAGGGCAAAATCAAACAAACAGAGAATTGTTTTGCCTGAAGGAACAGAAGAGAGAACTCTGCAAGCAGCGGACAGACTTCTTAGTGATGAAATCTCAAATATTATTTTACTTGGAAATCCGCAAGAGATAGAAGAAAAGGCACAAAAAATGAGACTTACTAATATTGGTAAAGCTCACATTATAGATCCTAAGCAGCATAACAAGAAAGATGAGTATATAAATCTGCTTGTTGATATAAGAAAAAATAAAGGCATGACTCCCGAAAAAGCATCTAAATTGGTAGAAGACCCCCTTTACCTGTCGTGCTTGATGATTAAAAATGGTGATGCTGACGGAGAGATTGCAGGTGCTCAAAACACCACAGGAGATGTGCTTCGCCCTGCATTACAAATTATTAAAACACTACCTGGTGTAAAAGTTGTTTCCGGAGCTTTTATCATGTTCACACAAACGCCACAGTATGGAGAAGATGGGGTATTGCTGTTTGCTGATTGTGCTGTTATGCCAAATCCGAATGCTGAGGAATTGGCATCAATTGCAGTATCTTCTGCCAAAACAATGCAGAGCCTTGTGGGTGTAGATCCCAAAGTTGCTATGCTAAGCTTCTCAACAAAAGGAAGTGCAGAACATGAAATGGTAGATAAAGTAAGAGAAGCAACCTCAATAGCAAAAGAGACAAATCCTCAGTTAATGATAGATGGAGAATTGCAGGCTGATACAGCACTTGTACCCGGAGTGGCTAAATCTAAAGCCCCTGGCAGCCCAATTGCAGGCAAAGCCAATGTTTTAGTTTTCCCTACACTCGAATCTGGCAATATTGGATACAAATTAGTTCAACGACTTGGAAATGCACAAGCAATTGGACCTGTACTTCAGGGAATGGCAGCACCTGTTAATGATTTATCACGTGGCTGTTCTGTAGAAGATATATATAATATGGTTACCATCACAGCAAACCAGGCAATAGGACTAAAATAACTGATTAAAAGAAATTAAGATCATATGAGTGAAATGATTATTGAGCCAATTGATAAGTATGGGCTTAACATATCGGCTGAAAATAAAAACAAACCTCTCTTTTCAAAAATTGGGGTTGTAGGAGCCGGTAAAGAGGGAAGGAATATTATCAATATGGCTGCATCGGCAGGAATGGATGTAATATTCCTGGAGGAAACTCCAGAAAGAATAACTTATGTTACAGAAGAACTGGAAAAGGTGATGAATCATAAAATCAGCAACTGGGGATTAACACAGACTGAAAAAAGGATTATCATGAACCGCATTACACCCACACTGGAGTATGAGGATTTTACAGGCTGCGACATGGTTATTGAATGTACAAGATATACTGAAGGTGGAAGAAGGAGCACTCCTCTTAGAAAAAACATTTTCAAAAAACTTGAAGATATTCTTGATCCTGATGCAATTATTGCAACTAACGGGTCGGTGGTAATTATCAGCGAACTGGCAGCAGAACTGACACACAAAGACAGATGTGTAAGTTTATACTTTCCTGTATCACATCCGGATGCTCGCATACTTGAGATAGTAAGTGGTATGTATACTTCTGATGAAGTTTACAAAAAAATGGAGGTGTTTGCCAAATTAATAAATTACAAACCTCATAAGATAAACGAAAGTAACGGCAACGTAAGTATGAGGATAATGGTAAATATGCTAAACGAAGCATGCCAGATACTTCTTGAGAGAGTTTGCTCGTTCGAAGATATTGAAGAGACATTCACTATAATCTATGGTCAGCGATATGGAGTATTCAGAATGGCAGATATTATAGGGATTGAGCGACTTGTAACGCTCATGGAAGCTATGTTCAACGAATTTGGTGAGAAACACTACAAGCCAAATCCACTTCTATGGAAGCTTTATCGCTCCAACCAGATTGGGGTGAGAACAGGTAAAGGATTCTATATATATGATGAAGCCGGCAATCCTGTTTCAGTAAATAAAGCGGTAATAAATTAGTAAAGAATAGAGAAAAAAAGAGTGAAATGAAGATATTGGTTTTAAATTGTGGCAGCTCATCAATAAAATATAAGCTTTTCGAAATGAAAAGCAAGCAGGTGGTAGCACAGGGTGGAATTGAAAAGATAGGAATGAAAGGATCGTTCCTTAAACTAACTCTTCCAGATGGACAAAAAGTTATGCTGGAGGGTGAAATCCTTGAACATAGAGCAGGCATAGAATATATACTTGGTGTTTTACTTAGTGAAAAATATGGTTGTATAAAATCTTTGGACGAGATAAAAGCTGTTGGACATAGAGTAGTTCACGGTGGTGAAAAATTCAATTCGAGCGTACTGATTACTGATGAGGTTATTGATATGCTTAATGAGTGTATTGAACTGGCCCCTCTTCATAATCCCCCAAATTTAAAGGGTATTTATGCAATACAGGAATTAATGCCGGAAACTCCACAGGTAGGTGTTTTTGACACAGCGTTTCATCAGACAATGCCAGATTATGCATATATGTATGGACTACCCTACTCTCTTTATGAAAAGTATGGAATAAGACGATATGGATTTCACGGAACAAGCCACCGATATGTTTCAAAGCGTGCATGCGAATTTTTAGATATCCCTTATACAGAACAACGAATAATTACAGCTCATATTGGTAATGGCGGATCGATAACAGCAATTAAGAATGGTGAGTCGATTGACACAAGCATGGGAATGACTCCTGTTGAAGGTCTTATAATGGGTACTCGTTCAGGCGATATTGATCCAGGGGTTATATCTTACGTTATGGAAAAGGAAAATATGGGCACGAAAGGTATTTCTACTCTTCTGAATAAATTTTCGGGAATGCTGGGAATATCTGGTGTATCATCAGATATGCGTGAAATAGAAACAGCAATTAGCAACGGCAATGAAAGAGCAATTCTGGGAATGAACACATACAGCTATCGCATAAAAAAATATATCGGTTCTTATGCTGCTGCTCTTGGTGGTGTAGATGTATTGGTTTTTACAGGAGGTGTAGGAGAAAACCAAGCTTCAATGCGTAGTGCTGTTTGTGATGGCTTAGAGTATATGGGTATCGAGCTGGATGAAGAGCTAAATGATTCGGTACGTGCAAAAGAGGTTGTTATAAGTAAGCCCTCATCAAAGGTAAAAGTGCTTATAATACCTACCGACGAAGAGCTTACTATTGCTAGAGATACTGTTGAAATTTTGAATCAGTTAAAATAGTTTTTAGCACCAATTTAAACTGCAATTTATTCAACTTATTCTATTGCATGTAAGTAATTGTTCTCAGATAGCGGAGCAAGTTCCTTTGACTGAATATCAACTGGTTCTTGAATATTTTCTTTTTTAGACATTTCCTGAATCATAGGGATGGGCAAATCCCTATCTTTAGGATCTATAAAATCCTGGTCAGAATTCACACTGGGAGTGTTGTTTATTGCATTTTCTGACTGTAAAGGACCATCCTCTTCTTCGCAACCTGATAGTACAACTACTGCTAAAGCAATAACTGTTAAACATAAGAATTTTGAAGCTTTCATACTTGTGATTTTTAAATGTTGTTGATAAAACCAAGAGATAAATTTACATTACAGGTAAATAATGTG
The DNA here is from genome assembly GCA_964478295.1 of uncultured Proteiniphilum sp. GTDB lineage: Bacteria > Bacteroidota > Bacteroidia > Bacteroidales > Dysgonomonadaceae > Proteiniphilum. Next base: position 12,575 of record CAYZHS010000027.1, read on the forward strand.
TTAGGAATATTACCTCTTATTGTTGTATTAATCTTGCGTTAACAATTACATATTTTGTCCTTTTATTGCATAAATATATCACAACTATCTGTATTTATGCATATTAAATATACAAATGGATTGTAATCATCGGTGCAACCTGCGGTACTGAGAAGGAGACATATTTGTCATTTTCTTAAATATTCTTGAGAAATAGGCCATATCATAATAGCCACATTCTTCTGCAATCACACCAATTGGCTTGTTATCTTTTTCCAATTTCTTTTTTGCATGTTCAATACGAAGCCTTGTTATAAAATTTGATGGAGTATAACCCGAAATAGCGGTCAACTTCCTGTTAAGCTGAGAAGTGCTTATAGCAAGCTTTTCGGCAAGAGATGCAACAGAAAACTGAGAATTGTGCATCTCACTATAAACAATATCGGTTGCTCTTTGCAAAAAACTCATATTTATATCATTGGATAGAATTTTGTCACCCTTTAATATTGAACGCATATATTTCTCCTTGAGCAGCTTACGGTTTTCAAGTAATGCTTCAATCTGGGCGACAAGCTCGTTCGATGTAAATGGTTTAACTATATAAGCATCTGCACCATATTGCATACCTTTAATGCGATCATCAACACTGCTTTTTGCAGTTAGTAAGATTATAGGTATATGATTCAATAAATCTGAAGTGCGAATATCTTTGCACAACATAATTCCATCTTTATGAGGCATAATAATATCCGTGATAATTATATCGGGTATAATACTATTTGCCAGATTTAATCCTTCAACACCATCATCTACTGCTACAACATCATAATTGTCCGACAATAAAGCTCGCAGATAAAGTACTACATCTCTATTATCTTCAATTAACAGTATCTTAGTGCTGTTTGACATATTATTCTCTTGTTGTGGTTGTTGATTTTGTAAAAAGATTTTTTTATAAATATCTGTAGCTTCTGATAAATTTTTACTCCCTAATGGAATTTTAGTATTGCTGTTATGTTTTACAGGCATTAATATTCTGAAAACTGAACCCATATGTTCTTCACTTTCAACTTCAATCCTCCCTTTCATATTTTCAATCATCTGCTTTGTGTAGTTTAACCCTATTCCGCTACCATTTTCAGATATTGAATTTGAAACTTGATAAAACAGGTCGAATATCTTTTTCTGATTATCAATGGAAATACCTATACCCTGATCTGCAACCTCTAACACAAATATTCCCTTA
>CAYZHS010000028.1:0-6200 GCA_964478295.1 uncultured Proteiniphilum sp.
ATGTTGCCCCTTCTTATGGAGATGCTGAAGAAAAGCTTGGAATTTCGTTGAAGCCATTCAGAAAAAACAACTATCTTGCCTGTAAAACAACCATTCGCACACGTGCAGAAGCTGAAGTTGAGTTTGAAAAATCGCTTAGATTGTTACAAACAGACTATTTTGATGTTTATCAACTACACAGTCTGACCACAGCTGAAGATGTTGACAGAGTTTTTGCAGCTAACGGTGTTATAGAGATGATTGAAAAAGAAAAACAACGCGGTAGAATACGTAAAGTGGGCTTTTCGGCTCATTCGCAAAAGCAGGCATTGAGTGCAATGTCACTGTATGATTTTGACACAGTTATGTTTCCTATAAACTGGCAGATGGATATGTTGGCTAAGTGGGGATCGGGAGTTGCAAAAGACGCAAAAAAACGTGGTATGGGTGTCATAGCTTTAAAGGGATTAATTCATCGTAAATGGCTTAATGACGAAGAGAGAAAAGTTTATCCAAAATCGTGGTGCAAGCCAATTGATGTGAGTAATCCTGAAATGGGCATAGCTACACTAAAATACACATTCGAAACAGGTGCCGATGTAATTGTTCCTCCCGGAGATTTTAGGAATTTTGCTTTTTGTGTAGATCATATAGAGGATATTTTAAATAAACCTTTGTCTAAACAGGAAAGAGCAATGCTTGATAATGAGTTTCTTGCTGTAAAGGATTATCCATTCTTCGACCCTCAGGCATAGATTTTACAATCATTAAAAATGTTGTTCTTCAAAAGCAAAGAGTCCGAAGTTATTAAGAAAAAAAATCTTAAGACTTCGGACTTGTATCTATGTGCAAAAAACATTTAAACAATATTCTCTCCTAAATAATAGTTTATCATCCAATAAATTCCGAACTTATCCCTGAAGCTCCCAAAATAGTCGCCCCAAAACATCTCTTCCATAGTCATTTCAATCTCACCACCGTCGGAGAGTTCATTAAATAATCTATCGGCTTCTTCTTTACTGGTAGGTGAAAGGCTTATATAATTATTATTTCCTTGCCTGAATATCGGCTTCATAGCAGTTGACACATCTGAACCCATAAGAACATCTCTACCTATAGGCAGGCTTATATGCATTATTAGATTTTTGTCTTCTTCGGTAATATCTTTATTTTCCATATCAGACATTCTGGAGAAATATGAAAACTCTCCTCCAAAAACCTTTTTATAATAGTTGAATGCTTCTTCGCAATTACCATTAAAATTTAGATAGGGGTTTAATTTAATCATAATTTCACTGTTTTAGTAATACATTTATTTAGCTGCTTCTACTAATTAACTAATTTACAACTTCGTCATAGTCTTCATCACCTCCAGCACTTTAAGTGATTTCTGTAACAAATCTTTAATTATCACAGGAGTAAATTAGACTTTCCATTTTCTGATTTTTTTATTTAACTATCTCTGCAGTTTCTTTTAATTGTATAAGCCAGTTATTAATACTGTTTTCTAGAGTATTTTGCATATAACCTCTGAAAAATCTCATCAAAAAGCCCTCCATACTTTCTTCAACAAACACTTCTGTTTTACCATTAATATCGGTGAGCGTAAAATTATGAATTGCAAATGCGCCAAAAGCTTTACCACTCCACCCTAACTCTTTTAGAGGTTTTACAGTATGTAATGTCGACTTTATTTTTGCACCCCCACTATTCCAATCGAAGCTATTTCCTGCTGAAAGTTCTCCGTTTAATTTTGAATATTGAATATCATGATTCCACTCTTTCCAATTATTGATATTTGAAATAATATCCCAAACTATTTGAACTGGAGAATCAATTTGTATAGTTTTTTTAGCTTTTACTGGAGCATTATTGTTAATTGCAATCATTTTAGAATATTATTTAATGTTTTATACTCACCTACATCTTAATTGTTATGGGTGAAATTTAACTGTGATTATTGATTAAACATAGGTTACAATATAATGTTTAACCAAAGTGTGTTAAATAGAAAGTATAAAAAAATAGGAGTATTAATAAAACAATTAGACAAAGATTAATATTATATTACAAAGAGTCTTTAATAGCTTCTTTAAGTGTAGGAAATTGAAACTTAAAACCTGAATTAAGAGCTTTTTGTGGAGAAATGCGACTTCCCTCTAAAATCATACCTGCGGATTCTCCCATAATTAATCTCAAAATAAATGCTGGTATTAAAGGTATTATAAAAGGGCGCTTCATCTCTTTTGCAATTGTACGCATAAACTCCTTGTTGGTATTATATTCAGGTGCAACTGCGTTGTATATACCACTCATTGAATCATCTTCAATTGATTTAATATATAAGTTGCACAAATCGTTTAAGTGAATCCAACTCATATATTGCTTACCATTGCCCATTGGTGCTCCTAAGCCAAAACGAATGGGTAGTATCATTTTTTTTAATGCATCGCTTTCTTTTGAAATAACAAAGGAGGTTCGTAAAGCAACGACACGAACACCCAACTCCTTTTTAAAAAGAAACGATGATTCTTCCCATTTTTCACAAGTACGAGTCAGAAAATCTCTTCTAGGTGGTTGATCCTCTTCAGTGTATATGTGACTATCGGTATGCATTCCATAGTACCCTACCGCTGAGGCTGTAATAAAAGCATCTGGTATTTTATTTATAGATTTAAAGGTGTCAAGCAGAAGTTTTACAGTTTGGACTCGGCTTTCTACAATTCTCTGTTTTTTTTCTTTTGTCCATGAATCTTCACCAATATTAGAGCCTGCAAGATGTACTACTACATCTGCCTGCTCTAAAGCCTCTTTATCAATTTCTGCTTTACGGTAATCCCATTTATATCTAGGGACTTTTCCTTTAATAAATCTTTCACGACTAAGCCAAATCACCTTATACCCTTTATCTAGCAGCATTTCAGTAAGTTTGCTGCCTATCATACCAGAACCTCCAGTAATTAGGATAGTCTTCATAATAATTTATCTTCTGTTTCCACTCGAAGCTATCATAATGTAGTAAAGAAGTGTTGCGAGTGAACTTAAAGCAGCAACTACATAAGTATATCCTGCCCATCTAAGCGCATCTTCAGCTTGAGCATGATTACTAGAATCGGTTATTCCAGCACTATTTAGCCACTTAAGTGCGCGGTTAGTGGCATTTTTCTCTACTGGCAGGGTAATAAAACTAAATAACGTTGTTAAGGCAAACATTGCTATTCCAAACCATAATAGACCTGGAAATGTTTGTGTCATAACAATACCAGCCAATATAACCCACATTACCCATTTTGAAGTTGACGAAACTATTGGAACTAGTGCTGAGCGTATTTTTAAAGGAGCGTAACCTTTTGCATGTTGAAGTGCATGACCTGTTTCGTGGGCTGCCACTGCTGCTGCAGCTACGCTATAAGAACCATAAACGGGTTCACTAAGATTTATTGTTTTTTTTAATGGATTATAGTGATCGGTAAGTTGTCCTCTTGTTGATATTACCTGTACATCATAAATACCATTTTCATGAAGCATTTTCTCAGCTACCTCTTTACCTGTCATTCCATTTCGAAGTGGAATCTTGGAGTATTTTTTAAATCTACTCTGTAGTCGTGCCTGCACAACCCACCCTGCAATTGCAATTGCAATAAATAAAATCCAAATTGTTGTCATAAATAATATTTTCTATTACTATTTAACATTCTCGCACTTTTAAAAGTTCAGACCAAGAACTCATTGTTATCTAATAATTGTTTGAGCTCTGTCAGGACCTAAAGAAACAATTGAAATAGGTACTCCAAGTTCTTCCTCAAGAAATGATATATAATTATTGAACTCTTCAGGAAATTCATTTTCTAAACGCATAGAGGTCATATCTGTTTTCCATCCAGGAATCTCAACGTAGTTAGGTTCAATATTTTCAGATATATCATATGGCAAATCTTCAGTTTCTTCGCCGTTTACGTTATATGACACGCAAGCTTTTATTGTATCAAAGCTATCAAGCACATCACTTTTCATCATTACAAGCTTATTGACTCCGTTAAGCATAATGGTGTACCTTAAAGCCACCAAGTCTATCCACCCACAACGACGTGGTCTTCCGGTAACAGAACCATATTCGTTACCATTGTCTCTAAGTTTCTGACCATCGTTATCGAATAGTTCTGTAGGGAATGGACCGCTACCCACTCTTGTACAATATGCTTTAAAGATTCCATAAACATCACCTATTTGCTGAGGTGCAATTCCTAGTCCTGTACATGCACCTGCGCAAATTGTATTAGATGAAGTTACAAATGGGTATGATCCAAAATCAATATCAAGCATTGAACCCTGAGCTCCTTCTGCTAATACTGAGCCTCCTTTTGAAATGTGATTATTTATATAGTACTCACTATCAATGATCTCATATTGCTTCATTTTCTCTACTCCCTCAAACCAATCTTTCTCAAGAGATTCAAGGTCGTACTCAATATTATAGTTATCAAGTATCGCTTTGTGACGTTCTACAGCTTTTTGATATTTCACTTCGAAATTATGAAACAAATCCCCTACCCTCAAACCATGGCGACCTACCTTATCTGTATATGTGGGCCCGATTCCTCTACCGGTAGTTCCTATCTTTTCATTACCCATTGCTGTTTCTAAAGCAGCATCAAGTAGTCTGTGTGTAGGTAAAATGAGGTGAGCTTTTTTAGATATACAAAGTCTATCAGTTAGGATATGTCCAGTATCCTCTAATTTTTCTACTTCCTGTTTAAACAGTGCAGGATCAATTACTACACCGTTTCCAATTATATTCTTTTTACCTTCTTGAAAAATACCTGAAGGAATAGATTTTAGAACATATTTCTGACCCTCAAACTCCAATGTATGACCTGCATTTGGTCCACCTTGAAAACGTGCCACAATTTCATAGTTTGGTGTAAGTACATCAACTACCTTACCCTTTCCTTCGTCTCCCCACTGGAGTCCTAAAATCACATCAACTTTCATTTGATTAAACTGTTATATTATTTAATTTTTTTTTCTTTATTAATCTGGCGCTCAATTCTCCTTAGTTCCATCTTTTTGGCATGACTGCATTTACTACAAATACCATATATATACATACTATAATAATTGACAGTAAATTTTCTTATTTTCTTTAGATGCGATGCAGTTAGAAGATCGTCATTTCTCATCTCTCTTACTTCTCCGCAATTGGTACATATTATGTGATTGTGGTTTTCGTTACCATAAGCTCTTTCATATTTAGACATATTGCCACCAAACTGATGCTTTACAACTAATCCACAATCTAATAAAAGTTCCATAGTGTTATAAAGAGTTGCTCTACTTACCGGATAATCCTTTTCTGCCATGTAGTTAAAAAGAGTATCCATATCAAAGTGGCCTTTAAAAGCATATATATGATCAAGTATAGCAAACCTTTCGGGTGTTCTACGATGCTTATGTAAAGAAAGATATTCTGTAAACTCTTCTTTTACCTGTTCTCTTATTTTGAGGCTAGCTTCCATTATTACAAAATTATTCTATTTTTCCGATTTTAAATAGATTTACTCAGCAATTATTATTCGCATAATATATATATAAAAATCTCTTTTAATATTTACTTAATAGGTAGCTAGTTCTACTTAACAGTATCCGAATGATAAAAAAATGCCGGAATACTTACTTCGCTTTCATTATGAAAGGAGTCAGAGACTGTAACATAATAGTAATAAGCTCTATCATTGTTTTCTGCTTTATAACTAAAATATTGGTCTTTTAAACCTGTAGCAATAATTTTATGTGACTTATCGGTACTAAAGTCGTCTGTATCACTTCTGTAAACGTTGAATGTGACCCTGCTATCATTATCAGTAATCTCCCAACTCAACTCAAATAAATCGTTTTCGTACTTTTCAGCTCTTATATCAAACGGCCTATCTGGTATACTATCAGAAAGCCAGATCATTGGTGGAAGCTTAGCGGGATTTTTATAATACTTCTCCAATGTGTTTAAAATCCCTTTTGTGTTAGATAACACATTTTCAGTTCTAAAGTATGCTTGTCCATGTGCATTCTTATCCCTTGAATAATCAACTTGGTCTGTAATGTCGTTGAGAAGCCATTTTAGCTCTATCATTTGGTAAGCACCTAATCCTGGCACCAATATCCTATCATTACTATTTAACATCCAATCGTCAAGATATGGGTAAAACAGTTCATCTTTGTAATAC
>CAYZHS010000028.1:6252-7017 GCA_964478295.1 uncultured Proteiniphilum sp.
ATCATGCTTTCCCATTTCCATCCATTTACCCGCATCTTGAAAAACTGTTTCGTGTGCAGTCCACCCTCTACCTCTATCATTTATTGCTCTATATCTTCCCAGTGGAGCACTACTAACCTGTACCCAAGGTTTTATTTCTTTTACTTTATCATACAATTTAACAACAAACCTTGTAATATTATCTCTTCTCCAGTCGCTTCTTGATTTACCATTACCATAAATTCTATATAAGCCATCGTCTGGGAATTGTCCTCTATTATCAGGATATCTTATATAGTCCATATGAATACCGTCGACATCATATTTTGTTACAATTTCCTCTACAATAGAAAGCAAATAATCATCTGTTCTAGGATTACCTGGATCCAGGAACCATTCTCCTTTAAATTTTTTTGTAATTGTAGGCTCTTTTCGTGTAATCGATTTCTGACCAAGACTTTTTACATGTTTGTCAGTACCAAGAGGGTAAGTTACTAGCCATGCATGACATTCCATACCACGTTTATGACACTCTTGGATAGCAAATTCAAGTGGGTCGAATAATTTACTACCATAAACTCCTGCAACTACTAATGTAGAAAGTGGTTCAATATCTGAAATATAAAAAACTTCACCACGTGCTCTAGCTTGAAACATAACAGTATTGAAGTTATATTTCTTTAGACTGTCTAATATTTCAATCAGTTCTCTCTTTTGAGTTTCTTGACTTGTTCGATTACGTGGCCAATCTAAGCCGTAGTTAGTTGTTAACCAAACTGCTCTAAT
>CAYZHS010000028.1:7027-8799 GCA_964478295.1 uncultured Proteiniphilum sp.
GTAGCAGGAAGTTCACTAGAGAATACACTCTTTAAACTACAAAACAGCAGAATGAGCAAAATAGATATTTTGTTCATTTATATATATATAATAATAACTCTAAACCTATGAATAAATTATATATACAAACTTACACAAAAAAACTGATTTTATTTGTTCAATTAAACATCTACTATTTAAATTATACGCAAATATGTTTAAAATTTAAAGAAAGATATTTTTTGTACTTTTGTTTTTATATAAAACCTATTTATATAGATTTATAATCAAAGTATAAAATAAAGTTATGAAAAAAAAATGGCTCGCTGCATATGTAAAAATGCATCACGAAAAAAAAGTTAGAGATTATCTGACATCATTAAATATTGACAACTTCCTACCTGTGCAAACTGAAATAAGACAATGGAGCGACAGAAAGAAAAAAATTGAGAGAGTGCTTATACCTATGATGATTTTTGTTAATGTAAACTCAGAAGAACAACAAACAGTAGTTAGATTACCATCAGTTATCAGATATCTTGTTTTGAGAGGCGATAAGATGCCAACTGAGATTCCTGATTCGCAAATGGAAAGTTTTAAATTGATGCTTGATAAGTCAGATCAACCAGTTGACTTTAGCTCAGACAATATTCAACCAGGTGAAAAAGTTAAAGTAACAAGAGGTTCTCTAACAGGGTTAGAAGGCGAAATGGTTTATATTGATGGTAAATCTAAAATCGCAATCAGAATTGCACAACTAGGTTGCGCTGTTGTTGAATTAAATGCTTCATCAGTTGAGAAGATTTAATTATATTAAATAGCAAATCTTCTCTAACCAATAAGCATCAACTTCAGTAAAAGTATTAAGTTCTACGCTATCTATATCTAGAACCGCAATTACTTTATTATCGACTATTACTGGAACTACAATTTCTGAACGAGATAGAGAACTACAAGCAATGTGACCTGGAAATTCATCTACATCGGGTACGATAATTGTTTTGTGCTCTTTCCACGCATTACCACAGACTCCTTTTCCGTAAGCAATTGACGTGCATGCTATTGGTCCCTGAAAAGGACCTAAGACCAAACGTTTTCCTACCACTCTATAAAATCCAATCCAAAAAAATCCAAATGATTCTTTTAGGGCTGATGTTATATTTGCCATATTAGCTATCTGATCTTGTTCATCTGTAACTAAGGCTTTCAATTGTGGATAGATCGCCTTGTAAAGCTCTTCTCTGGTAACATCTTTTGGTACAAAAAGCTCTTCTGCCATATTTTTATATTATATAAAAAATTGCGCTGCCTTATAGACGGGCAACGCAACTTTATATTTTCAGGTTTAATCTATTAAATATTTAAAGTTTATTGTGCCTGTTTTTTTGCTTCTTCAATCATTTTAGAATTTGGCAAAATAAATACCTCTACCCTACGATTTTCTGCTCTCCCTGCAACTGTACTATTATCTGCAACCGGCTGCTTCGAACCAAAACCCTCATAAGACATACGAAGTCCAGAAACCCCTTTTGAACTCAGGTAGTTATAAACAGATTCGGCACGTCGTTCAGACAATGGGTTGTTTATAGCATCACTTCCTGTACTGTCGGTGTGTCCATATATTTCCACATCAGTATCAGGATTGTTTTGAAGTGAAGATGCAAACTTATCAAGTGAAGCTCGTGATGCCGTGTTTAAAGTACTGGAATTTGTTGCAAAAAGGATACCCGATTCAAACGTTACCTTTATAGCTTCACCTTCATTTACCTTCTCAACCTGAGCCCCTTCGATTT
>CAYZHS010000028.1:8809-13149 GCA_964478295.1 uncultured Proteiniphilum sp.
ATGCCGTTGAAATCGGCAAAAAGGTCGGTCTGAATTTCAGCAGCCTGCTTATCCATTCTGTTACCTATTATGGCTCCCGCAGCACCTCCAATTATTGCTCCAATACCTGCACCTACTGCAGCTCCTCTTCCGCCACCTGCTATAGCTCCAACACCAGCTCCTACAGCTGCACCTGAACCGGCTCCTAATGCTCCGCCTTTTACAGTTCTGTTAGCTCCACAACTTGAAAAAACAAGTGAAATTGCTAACATTGCTATTGCTAATAATTTAGAAAATTGTTTCATAGTTAGTTTTTGTTTTGATGAATAATACTTTTTTATTTTGGTTTATTTTTTAAAGTTAGATTTTTATTTTGAGTTAATCGAACAGGTTAAGTGTATCACAATATGCTAGTTCTCCTGCTACTATTGCCTCTATCTGTTCGTCGGTGTAATCCCTTATACCGTCTTCTCGTGCATTCTCAAAAATATAGTCTAACAATTCATCCTCATCAATCTCGATTTCCGAGTCATCGCTCTCATCAAGAAAGCCCTTTTCTTCGTAGAATTCGTAGACTAAGTCAACGATATAATTAATTTCGTCATCAGTGAACTCGTCTTTCATCTCTTCGGGAAGGTGTTCCTGAATAAATCTAAGGGAATCATCTTCATCGTACTCAAGTACTTTCTTTTCTTCGCTCATAACAAAACTTTTTTTTAAGATGTATATTCATTTAAAACAATTAACGAAATAATATGTTCACAAAACAGATTAGAAGCAGTATCCACTAATATCTTTTTGAATTTTTCTTAGCCTGTTCACGAGCCTGCTTCTCCTGTAATTTTTGCGCTTCCTCTAGTCGTGCCATAAAACCAGTTTTCTTTTTTCTGGGCTTTCTCTTATTTTCTTCCAACTGTGCTAATATTTTATCTTCATCAATAACTTTCTTCATGATAGTTGTAATTACAATAGTTATTAGCGTTGATAGAAAATAGTAGTAATTTAATCCTGAAGGATATGAATTTAGGAAGAAAAACATGAAAACACTCATAAATATAGGCATATTCTTCATTCCTGGCATAGTTTGCTGTCCGGTATCCATTGCTGCCATATTATACTTTGCGTATATAACGTTTGTAATGGTCATCAGCAAACAGAAGATACTTATATGGTTACCTATATATTTTGTTATAATAGGAATATTTCCACTCCACGAAATAAGTGAATCAAACGTAGATAAGTCATCTGCCCATAAGAAACTCTGCTGGCGTAATTCAATAGCAGAAGGGAAAAAGAAAAATAGAGCTAATAAAACCGGCATTTGAATAAGCATAGGCAAACATCCACTCATTGGACTCACCCCAGCTTTGCTATACAGCTCCATTGTTGCCTGCTGTCTTTTCATCATCATATCTTGCTCGTGTCCCGGAAACTTTTTCTCTATTTCCTGTATTTGTGGACGCAACACACGCATCTTAGCTGAAGACATGTAAGATTTATAAGTTAATGGTGAAACTATGATTTTCACCAAAAGCGTTAGTAAAAGGATTATTAATCCCATACTCCAGTTTAAAGAGAGGAAGAAGTTAAAAATTGGAATCACAAACCACTTATTAACCCAGCTCAACCATTTATAACCAAGATGAACAATCTCCTCAAGTTCAAGTTTGTCCGAACTGTTTTTCACCTCTCCGTCGTATGCCTTTAAAGTATTATAGTGCACTGGACCAAAATAATATTTAAATCCAGCACTTATAAGATCACTCTCAGTACTTACTTCGACCGGAGCCCATACTTCAGCTTTGTAATCTTTTATATATTCATTATCAGATAAAACTTCTGAAGTTAAAATAGTATTGCTAAAAGGCTTTTCTCCGATAATAATTGCTGAAAAATACTGATCTTTGAAGGCAAACCACTTAATTGGATCAGAAAGTTCTTCACTGTCATTCTTTGACTCACTAAGCCTTCCATCATCTTGTTTGTCGTATTTGTAATGAATACGAGAATAACGATTTTCAAAAGCTCTACCTTTTTCTTGTTGCCTTATTTTCTGCTCCCAATTAAGTCTGAAATTCGTTAAACTTTCAGGATGCAAACCGGTTCTCATTCCAACTACCCTGATATCGAAATCCATCATGTATTCATCATCAGGTAGGGTATAAACAAAATCCAAATACTGGTCGCCTGATTGCTGAAGTCTCATTATCACAGAGTTTCCATTTTCACTCATAATAGGTGTAAAAAACTCATCTTCAGTTGACAACCTTACACTATTTCTATTAAACAGTTCTAAATTAAAGCGCGCCTCTTTTTCATTTTCAAACAGATAAAGGCTATCGCCTTTATAATGCAAATATTCTTTAAGCTGAACTGATTGAATATTACCACCTTTGGTATTGATAAGAAGACGAATCTTTTCGTTTTCTAAAACAATTAATTCTTCAGAGGGAATTGTAGTATCTACAATATTAATTGAATCGGAGCTATCACTTCCTTGTGTATTTCCTGCACTAAAAAAATCAGATACTCTACTACCTTGTCCTATTTGGTTATTACTACCTAAGGAAGTATCACTTTTAAGTTCCGATTGATTAATTATTTCTGCACGCTGCGATTCTACAAGAGCAACTGAGTCGCGTAAACGTTGTTGTTCAGCAATTTGCTCTTGGCTTGGTCTGTTGTATATAGTGAATCCTATGATTATTGCAGTAATCAATAGCAATCCAATAACTGTATTTTTATCCATTAAATATTTCGGATTATTTTTTTCTTAACTCTTTTGTAATTGCTGATGCTGCCATAAAACTCATGAAAAGAGGATTTGGCGAAATAACAGTACTGTTATATTCTGGATGAAACTGTGTGCCCAAATACCATCTTAGTGCTGGTACTTCTACCACCTCAACTAAATCTGAGTCGGGGTTAAAACCTGTACATTTCATACCTGCAGCCTCTAGCTGTTCTTTATATTGATTATTAAACTCGTAACGGTGTCGGTGACGTTCTTTTATTTTAGTCTTTCCATATGCTTTATATGCAAGAGATCCTTTTTTAAGATTACAGTCGTAAGAACCTAAACGCATAGACGCTCCCATATTAGTTATATGCTTCTGCTCTTCCATTAAGTCTATAACCTTATGCTCTGCTTTAATGTCCATTTCAGTAGAATTGGCACCTTCTAGCTTTAAAACCGATCTGGCATATTCAATTACCATGCATTGCATACCCAGACAAATACCAAAAGTTGGTATATCATTTTCACGAGCATATTTTAAAGCCTCAAATTTACCTTCAATACCTCTTTGTCCAAAACCTGGTGCTATAATTACACCATCCGCTTTATCAAGCAATTCAGTTACATTTTCTGAATTAATTTTTTCAGATTGATATAAATCCAGTACAAGCTTTCTGTCGTTATATATTGCTGCTTGTGAAAGAGACTCCGTAATAGACTTGTAAGCGTCGGGCAACTCTGCGTATTTGCCAACTAACTTAATATTTACTACCTTTTTGGCATCCTTACGTTTTTTCAAGAAAGCATTCCATGCATCCATCTTAGGACTCTCATCGTATGGTAAGTTTAGTTTTCTTAGTACTACTTCGTCCATTCCCTGGCGCTGCATCATAGTTGGCACTTCATAAATTGTAGCAACATCAACAGACTGCATCACTGCACCTTGTTCTACATTACAAAAAAGAGCAACCTTATCAAGTATTTCTTTATTAAGCTTACGTTCGGTTCTTAAAACTAACATATCGGGTTGTATACCTAGCGACTGTAGTTCTTTAACTGAGTGTTGAGTTGGTTTTGTTTTTACCTCCCCGGCAGCAGCAATGTACGGAACATAAGTTAAATGTAAGCAAAAGCAGTTTTTGCCTAGCTCCCAACGGAGTTGACGTACAGCCTCCAGATAAGGAGTAGACTCAATATCCCCTACGGTTCCACCAATTTCAGAAATAACAAAATCGAATTTACTTTTTATACCTAACGATTTTATATTTCTTTTTATCTCATCTGTTATATGTGGAATAACCTGTACTGTTTTCCCAAGGAAATCACCACGACGTTCTTTTAGAATAACATTTTGATATATTCTACCAGTTGTGATGTTGTTTTCTTTTGTTGTTTGGATATTAAGAAATCTCTCGTAGTGACCTAAATCAAGATCTGCCTCATGTCCATCAACAGTTACAAAGCACTCACCGTGCTCATAAGGGTTTAATGTTCCCGGGTCTACATTAATGTATGGGTCGAATTTTTGAATTGTAACCTTATAACCCCTTGCTTGAAGTAACTTACCTAGTGACGACGCAATAATTCCTTTACCTAACGAAGAAACTACGCCGCCTGTAACAAA
>CAYZHS010000029.1:0-13040 GCA_964478295.1 uncultured Proteiniphilum sp.
TCTGTTTAAGCAAAAATGAGCTGGGGCTCACAAACTACCAATTTTCCCAAATTGAAGAAGAGCTTAAAAACCTATTTAAAATAAAGGAGTCATATCGTCTTAATGAATTAGTTGAGAGCTTCGAGGAAGGTATGGATAATAATAATTTGAGAGAGAAAGTAATAAAGGTTATTCGTTTTAAGATAGATGTGGGGGATCTTAAATTGGACGATGATCTAATTAGTGTTTGATACTAACCTGTCTTTATGCCTACTACAGATATATCATCTTCTTAGTCATACCTCCATCAACTACAATATTTTGTCCATTAATAAAATCATTATCAGGCTGGCATAAGAATAAGCAGGTGCGGGCTATATCATCGGGCTTGCCTACTCTGCCTGATGGGTGCTGACTATGATCCTCGGTGCTGAGCGAATCATAGTTTAGGGTCTCTATCCAACCGGGACTAATCGAATTTACTGTAATTTTGTATTTGCTCAGTGATATTGCTAATGCATGTGTAAGCGAAACAATGGCTCCTTTTGAGGCTGCATATGCTTCAGAGTTGGGCTCACTCATCAAAAAGCGGGTAGACGAAATATTTACTATTCGTCCATAGCTGATTAAATCAGGTTTTGATTCTCTATGTTTTGCCAATGTTCGGGCAGTAATGAATACAGGTCGAAGATTAATCTCCAGTATTTTATCAAACTCAACCACAGTAGTATCAAGAATAGGGTTAAAGCAACTAACTCCTGCGTTGTTAATTATTACATCTATATTTCCTTTTTCTTCTATTACTTTGTTAATAGATTGCTCCAATGCTTCTGCATCAGAAATATCTACTTCTTCGAAACTGCATTTGTATGATGAGAGCTCATGGCAAAGTTTCTTACTTTCATCAACATCTATATCACAAAATGTTACGTCTGCACCGTTTTTGCAAAATAGTGTAACAATAGCTTTACCTATTCCTTTAGCACCTCCAGTAATATAAATAATTTTATCTTTAATAGAATTATCCATCGTTGTTTTAAAATATTAGAGTTAGTAATCTATCAGTTGATAATTAAAATCATTTTGGTTATCCACATCAATAAGCACAAACGCATTATTCAAACCATTCATCGGACCCATCCACCATTTTCCCGAAAAAGAGGGAGCCGATATAACAGTTGTTTTATTTAAAATATGCAACACCTCATAATAATGAATATGTCCCTGCAAAATCATTTTTAGATTTTTATCTCTGAAAAGCTTTATTATCTCATCGCTATTCTCAATGGCAATTCTGTTGCCATTGGGGTTTGTACCACCCCCGTGCCACTGCGAAAGAGTAGTGATTAATGGAACATGTGCCATTATTACAACCGGAGTGGTGTCTGATACCTGATCCAAATCTTCCTTTAGCCATTCTAGTTGTATTGAATCGAGCCTGCCTATATATTTTCTGTCATCAGTAACAGTCATATTGTCTAAAGTGATAAAGTGCCACCCTTTATGATCAAAGGAGTAGTATCTGGCTCCAAAATGCTTCTCGTAATACTTTTTGCCAAAGAGAGGATGATTACTTTCAATCTTCCTGTTGTAAAGAGCAAAATGATCGTGATTACCAATTGCATAATATAGAGGTGCATCAAATTTATCAGCTTTTTCCATAAAAGCCACTCTCTGATCTTCCGCATCCTTAAGGTCACGTCTCAATGCATCATAAAGAATATCGCCACCTACTAATATTAAATCAGGCTTCAGCTTGTTAATAGTATCAATAGCGGCATCCATTGCTTCGGGTGCATTGTTCTTGTCGTGATAGTGAACATCGGCCATAAATACAAATCTGAATGATTCCTGTGCAGATAAGTTCCAAACAAAAAAAATAGTTAATATGACCAAAACTGTTTTCCTAACCATACTTATATCGATTAATAAATAATACTAAATTAAAAAAATTAGAGAGAGTTCAGTTGTTTGCAGAACTCTCTCTAAATAATTATTGCCTAAATAGGGCAAATGTAAAAAGTTTTATGCTTCTGCATACTATTAATTGGCAGGAGCATCATATTTATAAGTAAAGATCTTATTGTCTTTTGTATATGCAATATATGCTTTGCCGTCAGGACCAAAATCAATTGAAAGATCATCTGCTTCAGCTGTTTCAAGAACAGTAGGCAGTGTCCAGTCCTGAGTATCTTTATCCAGCGAAACAACAGATGGGAATAACGATCCATTTCTGTAGAACAGATAAGGAACCCCCAATGGAGAAACTGCTAAGTCGAAGTTAAACAGTCCACCTGATGCCCCTTCAATGTAGTTTCCAACATTTGTAACCTCTTTTGTTTCGGCATCATATCTTATTACTCTATGTTTTGCAACTCCTTCAGAGCTGTCATCGGCAAATACAACATAAACGTTACCGTCGTTATCTACGTCTATATCAAAGTCTCTTGTACTTATACCTGTAGCATTATCATCTTTCCAAGCATCTAACAATGTTGTCCACGTATTGTTTTCGTACTTGTAAACAGAAACAGAGTTTGGATTTACAGCGTTGTGTGCACCTACGTAAACTACCTCTCCAAGCTTAGCGCTTGTTACCAACCATCCACGATGTTCAGAGGGGCGACCGCTAATAGTTGAATTAGTTGCCCAAGAACCTCCTTCAAATATATTTACACTCAATTCTCTTCTTACAAGGGGACCGGTTCTTCCGTCGAACATAGCAAACAACATCAGCTTATTATCATTAACATATTCTAATGCGTTGTATGTAACCTGTGCAGTTGTTGCTTCAGCTCCTCCAACAAAGCTCCAAGCAGTACCATTATATGATTTCACTGAAGCCATCTGAGAAGTTGTATTTGTATAATCTGTGTATGACACAGTGGGAAGATCATTCGATTTAAATGTAATATCGAAATTGGTATTTACTCGTCCCTCAGAAACCTGTCCACCTAAAGACATCCAGTTTCCATCCTTAAATGCAAGTACACCTAAGCCTTCGTCGTCACTCAGTTCTCTATCTCTTTTATAAACAATATGCGGAACACCTGCCGGACTCACTTTCATAATCAGAGCAACAGCCGAGTCAGTTACTACAGAAGGAATTGGAGTCCATACATAATCTGGTGCTTTTCCTATTGTTACTGTATATTTCACATTAGCAGTCACTTCAGATACTATGTAGTCTACAGGTATTGTAAAATTGTTTACACTAACTCCGCTTTGCTGAGTAACTTCACCCACCTTAACTATATCATTATCAGTAACAGTAAAGCGTGCA
Source organism: uncultured Proteiniphilum sp. (assembly GCA_964478295.1). GTDB lineage: Bacteria > Bacteroidota > Bacteroidia > Bacteroidales > Dysgonomonadaceae > Proteiniphilum. The sequence continues at coordinate 3,263 of CAYZHS010000029.1, forward strand.
ACTAATTCAGATTTATCAACATCCTCAGGCATTAAAATAGATATGGATGTACCTGTGATTTCCGAAACCACATAATCCTGAAAAATCACACCCTCATTATCTTCAGCATAGAATCCAAATGAGGTCATCTTAGCCTCATATTCAATAATCTCCGGATCGCTTGAATCACAGGAAATAAAAACTCCTGCAATTAAAACGGCCACTAAAAAAAATAAACTTCTAGTTTTCATTATAACTTATATTTAATTAGTAAAAAAATCGCCAGTTTTAGGAAGTAGCACAGCTTCTATGATATTGTTGTCGTTGAAATTATACAGAAGAAGTTCCGACAAATCTTCACCTGTTATACTGTTTACAATATCTTTGTAATCAGATATAAAATTCCAATCAAGCTGCCCATTAAATGTAGTGTTTCTGATAAAAGTACTCCAGAATGAATCCTGTTGTACGTTTACATTCAGATCATTAATCATATTTTTCTTTACGTTTGCCAATTCTCTGTCAAAGCTGCCGGGATTATCCGCCATCGTTTTAATTATATTTTTAATAGTAGAAATCAGCAACTCATAATCTTCAGGCTTTGATGTAAAAGAGATCATGTTTCGTGCCAATGGCGAAGGTATAACTCTTGAACTTGAGCTTACACTCACACTGTAAACCATTCCCATATTTTCTCTTAACTCAGAAAGAAGTTTTACTCGCAAAATATCGCGTAGCATATCACTCTTTAAATCGAAGATGTTCTTTTCTTCGGGTAATTCTGTTTGTTGAAATACAAGTGAAACAACAGCTCTCTCTGAGTCGCCTGCTGCACGTATAAGCTTTGCCGACTCGGTACGAACATCTCCGCCTGAATATATATATTCAGGTTTAAGTTCTTTTTGCGAAGGCAGTGAAGCTATATACTGATTAATATAAGGGATAAGATCTTCAAGCTCCACATCAGACACAATCACAAAGTTAAATCCGTCTGCATTACCAAATGAATCATTGAAAATTGGCAGTATCTTTTCAAATAACATCTGCTCCTCAATAATAGTATCTGTAAGTTCGCTGGTTACGTAATCTTTACCGCTTATCAAATAATTCAAATCCTGATAATAGATAGTCTGATCGGTTATGTTCTTATTCTTATATTCTTCAATCAAACGCTTCTTCGTTAAATCAAAAACATCTTTGTTTGCTCTGGGTTGCGTCCACTTTAAATGAAGCAACTGAAACATTGTTTCAGCATCCTCATACGAAGAACTTCCAACCAAACCACTGCGTGTGTTTTCTATTAACAGTCTCATAGATGCCGAATTGCCCGCAAGGTAATAAGACAGCTCATCTCTCGAAAGATCACCGGCACCACTCAATGCAACTACACTACCCGCAATTCTGCTGGTTGTGAAGTCGGCAGGATCCAATGCATACCTTCCACCTTTTTTATAAGCAGATATATTAACTCTGTTTTTGCCTGATACCGCTTCTTTATATATTAGTTTTACTCCATTAGACAGTAGAAGTTCTTTTGCAGATATTTCGGGAATTTCCTTAACAGATACAATACTACCCGGTTTTGGCTCATTGCTTAATAAGTTCTCAGGTACATTTATCTCAAGCTTATAAGGCTTAACCTCTAAGCTTCTTACCGAATCTATAAAATGAAGCAATCTCAACGAGTCAGACAGAGAACTCTCTTCAAAAGATGAGTAAATATAATGAGCTGGCTTATCTCCAATTAAACTCTGTAAAGTGTTTAAAACGGTAGTTGAATCAATACTATCTATATATTTTCGAGTCAACCTCAGCTCCTCTTCAGCAGTTGTAACCACGTAATCTTTATAAAAATCGGCATAGAGTTCATCCATTAATTTCGATGAGTTTATAGGTTGAGCAGATGTAACCCGGCGTTCGGCCGAACTGATATATGCTCTTTTTACCTTTTCAATCTCTTCAGGAAGAAAACCATAATTCTTTATCTGCTCCAGATGAGAAATGTAAGCCGAAATACCTGTTTCAATCTTATTAGGTGCCAACTCAACTGAACCGAGCACAATTCCCTTTGTGTTAAGAAAATCAGAAATGCCCACACTTCCACTTGAATAATCGTTGTGGTCAAACGAAAGCGTATTAAGTCTGGCTCTTATAAGTCTGTTGACAATATTTCGAAGCAAATATGGGTAATAGTCATTCTCTTTTCTCACTGACCCCGACAATGGCACAAGCTGAATCATAGTCAAATCGGGCTTTTTAAGCGATTCATGAATAACAATTCTTGCATCATTTTCGGTAAAATCTGGTATAGTATACTCATTTGGAATATTTGGGTTTTCGTTGGTCATGCCCGAAAACTTCTCTTCAATCATACCCTTAACCAATTCAGGATCAACATCGCCTACAACCGCAACAGCAGCAAGATTTGGCTGATACCACGACTCATAATAATTTCTTAATGTGCTGTACTTAAAGTTCTTTATAACTGCCGTGTCGCCAATTACTTTTCTTTCCGAAAATCTCGAATTATTCATCAACACATTTAAAAGTGCGTCACTAACCTCAGCTTCGGGTCGCTGCTTCGATAGCCATTCAGACATAATTACACCCCTCTCAGCATCTATCTCATCTTCTTCAAGCAATAAGCCATCAAGCCAGTCGGCCAGAATTGTTATTGTAGTATCTACCATACCCACAGAATTAGAAGGCAGAGTAAGCTTGTAAACAGTTTCATTATATGAAGTATGAGCGTTCAAATCTCTGCCGAACTTTGCCCCTTTAGATTCAAGAAACTGAATTAAACTGTTTTCAGGGAAATGTTTTGTCCCGTTGAAAGCCATATGCTCCAGAAAGTGAGCAAGTCCAAGTTGTTTTTCAGTTTCATATACAGAACCCGATTTTATAAAGAGTCTGTAAACAGCTTTGCCCTTAGGAAAATCATTTGGTAAAATATAATAGGTAAGACCATTATCCAGGGTTCCTTTCACAAGTTTAGGATTTTGAGATATTTCCTGTGCAGAAACAACTCCAATACAGAATAACAGTATAGTTAGTATTATCGATTTTTTTATTTGAAACATTATATTTTTCTTATTGTAAATACTGACTGATTCTGGTTAGGTCCGGGCAGCCCGATACTGTAACCTTTATCATTACTTATTAATTTTATTTTAAGCGTATTATCTTTTTTTGGATCTAATGTATTTGAGAACCATTGAATGCGAATTGGCATATCATAAATTCCAGGAAGGAAGGTCAAAGTATTACCTTGTGTAATAATCTTATAGTCCACACCCTCTTTTAGTCCATCGCCTGCAATAATTTCATAAGTAACCGTAACCGTTTCTTCAGATGCAGGCGCACTCAGATAAACATTATATGTGCCAATCATATTGGCTTTAGATGATACAGTTGTTTCAGACGACTCATTCATCATAATATGTATATACTTCAGGTTATATTCGGGCAATTCGTTTAGTCCGCAAGAAGTTAATAACAATATCAAGCTGCTCAGATAGAGTATATTTCTTTTTAGATTCATATCAGAGATTAATTTAATTATTTACTGTAGGGTTACCCTGCATATTAGTATTTGCATTTAATTCTGTTTGAGGTATTGGTAATACAAACAGATCGTTGGGGTAAGGAAGAAATTTAACGTTTGAACTTGAACTTTCACCTCTCACAAGATTATCTTTCCATCTTACAATATCAAAGAAGTTATGACCCTCAAAGGATAACTCCTTGGCTCTTTCCTTTTTAATTAAATGCAATAATTCCTGACTATTTGAATAGGATAGTTCAACATCTGAAGCATTCTTATTTAAGGCTCTTCCAATTATAGCCTTTAAATCATCGGCTGCGTTATTCAAGTTGTTCTTTGCCAAATATGCTTCAGCCCTGTTGAGGTACATCTCAGAAACCCTTAAAATAAAAGGATCGTAACGCTCCTGTTCGGGAGTATAGTCTATTTTAATCCTATATTTACTCGATACTCTTGGTTTATTATTAGCACCAGTTTCAAAAAGCTGCAATCTTATATCATCCGGATTGTCAAATAAACTTATCAGCGTATCTGAAGCCATAACTAAAGCTTCATTTGAAGAGAAAAAGTTCCCAAGAGATTTAGTTTTCAAAGTACCGTTCAGTCGCAATATTGCCTCCTCGCCCGCTATCAGGTTGTGATACATTGCAAGATAATCATCCCCCTCGGCAAGTGGCAAACTGTTTATCACCTTAGTTGAATAAGCTATCGAGTTGTCCCAATCTTCCATATAAAGATAAACCCTGCTAAGTAAACCCCATACAGCCTCTTTAGAAGCATGATATTCGTTCTGCATCTTTTTATCACCAAAAAGCAACTCAGCATCATGAAGGTCTTTTAAAATCTGATCAAATACCTGTTTTGCTGTATTACGCGATGGTAAATCGTCTGGTCCGGGAGTCATTACCAACACCGGAATTCCCAAATGTGATGCATCAGCAGTATAGTTATAAGGCTGAGCATAAACTCTAAACAGATCGAAGTGGCACAGGGCTCTCAAAAACAGAGCTTGAGCCTGAATGTTTTCAATTACACCCTTTTGATTAGGATACTCTTGAAGCAATGGAGGTGCATATTCCAGCACATTGTTTACATTAGCCAAAGCTTCAAGGTTTTTTCTCCATATATATCCAACAGCACCCACCTCTTGTTCGGGGTCTGATGTGAAATTATATTGATCAATCATCTCAACTTCAGTGCCAATTATGTTCAGATCAACCATATTACCAGCTACCTCCGGATATTTGTAAAACTCCGATGAGTAGTAGCTGTACATTTTGCTGTAGCTGCCAATTAAACCTGCTCTCAAACCATCAACATCTGAGAAGAAGTTAGGCATTGTAGTTCTCCCTACTGTTTCTACCTCCAAAAAATTACATGAGGCTAAAGCCGAAAAAAGGGAAAGAGAAATTATTATTTTTGATACAAACTTCATATTCTTTTCTATTTGTTATATTAAAAACTAAGATCCAATCCCAGAGAAAAACTTGTTTCCATTGGGTAACCGCTCATAGATTGTTTATAACTGTTTCTATCTTTTTTGTCGTATGGTGTCCATACAAACAGATTATCTGCAATAAAATTAACACGTGCCGATTCAACACCAATATTTGATAGCTTATTCTTAGGTAAAGTATAACCAATAGCTATATTTCTCAACTTCATATGTGTCTTTTTGTAAATGTGACGTGTAGAACTCATTACCGAACGAGTTGAAGTTGCCCAAATAGGTTTTGGCGACAGAGCAACATCACCAGGCTTTTGCCAGCGATCAAGCTGGTTTACCGACTGGTTGTCCGACATAATATTCAAACCATCAGACATTACACTTCTTCCGAAAGTGCTAAACCCATAGCCGCCCAGAGTGTAAGAAAATAAAACTCTGAAAGTTAAATCCTTGTAAGAAAGATTTGAGGTGATTCCACCCGTTAAAAGAGGCGAGGCGGATTTCCATGGAATACGATTCTGGTCGTTATATGTTCTTGTAAGATTACCTTCACTGTCATACCATAGCGGTGCCCCATCTCTTGGATCAACACCTGCCCAACGAATTATATAAAAAGTGTTTAAGTCGTAACCCTCTCTCCATATGTAGTTGCCCATAACCTTTTCTATACCGTTGTAAAGCTTAATTAATTTATTTCTGTTGTGCGAAGCATTAAGTTCTGCCCACCAGTTAAGATCTTTATTACTTGCCAGCTCTACATTTAATGTAGCTTCAATACCCTGATTAATAATTTCACCCGAGTTCCTATAGCTTCTGGTATCGCCAGTGGTTCTCGAAACATCAAGGTTGCTCAAAAGATTTACAGTTCTCTTGTTATATGCCTCAAGTTCCAGATCCACTCTGTCGAACATTTTAATTCTAACTCCAATGTTTGTGATATAGGCTGTTTCCCAGCTTAAGCTTTTATTCGGGCTACCCGACATAGTGCCTCCTAACTGACCCATGTAATTATGGCTTTCACCGTATGAATATAAGCCAAGTGCTTCTTGCGAACCTATTCTTGAGTTCCCGTTAGAACCATAAGAGAGTTTCATTTTCAGAATATTGATGTTATCAACGTCAAAGAAATCTTCATTATGAATATTCCATGATGAACCTGCTGAGGCAAAATTACCCCACTGTGCATCCGATCCGAAACCAGAATTACCATCTCTTCTCGCATTTACGGTGAAATAATATCTGTAGTCGTAAGAGTAGCTTCCTTGAAGGAAGTACGATAACGATCGGTCTGTACTTCTGCTGCTGCTGCCACTTCTGTCAACAGCATAAGAAACCTCCTTAATTCTGTCATTAATAAATCCAGAACCCATAGCGCCCAAAGTGCCGGTATCTTTAGAACTAGCTTCAAATCCAAGCAAGCCACCAATTGTATGGTCGCCAAATGTTCTGTTGTAATTCAATCTTTCAATAGCTGTCCAAGTTAGAAACGAAGAGTTGTTTCTGTATGAATAACCAATTCCGCCCTCTGTAGAAGACATCCCCGACCAGTTTGTTCTAGCGTAGTATCTATCCTCGTTCAGGGCTTGATGATCAATTCCGAATTGAGTTGTAGAAGTTAATCCTTCAATAATATGATATCTGAAAATTGCATTCACATTGGTAACTGCCGCAATCTGTCTGCTATCATTCTCTTCGCGTTGAGGAACCGTATTCAGGAAACGGGTTGTTTGCCAAATAGGATTTCCCTGATAGTTGATATCGGCAAGGGTCTTGTTATACAGACGAAAAGTTCCATCTTCATTGGTGGGACTGTAAATGGGCAGCAATCTATAGTAATCGTTGCCGGGAACAAACGAATTATTTATGTTGTATGAAGTGGCATAGATAAGCGATAGGTCTGTTTTGTCTGTAATATCAACATCAAAATTACCTCTTAGTGAATAACGTTCTTGTGTGTTGCCAATTACTGTTGATTGACCATTATAATACCCTCCGGATATGTAGTACTTAATATCCTCTCTACCACCCGAAAGAGATAGATAAGCACTTGTGTTTAGTCCCGTGTCATAAAAAACATCAGACCAGTCTGTGTCGGTAGTGCTATAACTGTTCATATCATTATCCTGGAAAGGAAAAAGGTTTATATTCCTTCCTGAGTTGATATACGACTCTTTTGCCAGCATCATATACTCTTCGGCATTAAGAACCTTAAATCTGGAACTCTGATTTATTTGAGATATACCCGACTGGAGAGATAATTTTATTTTAGTCTTCCCCATCGATCCACTTTTGGTGGTAACAAGAATAACTCCATTTGCCCCGTCAGCACCATATATTGAGGTTTCAGTGGCATCCTTTAATATTGTTATACTCTCAATGTCATCGGCATTTATATAGCTTAGCGGACTCACTGAGATGCTCATTCCCGATACCATATTGGTTCTGTCACCGCTAAAAATACGTGTGCCATCAACTATCCACAATGGTTCATTTGAAGCACTCATAGAGCCTTCACCCCTTACTCTCAGATTTAATCTCTGCTTTGTGCTCGAAGCATCGTCTGAGTTAGGTAAAACCTGCAAGCCCGGCACCATACCCTCAAGCATATTATCAATACGACCAACAGGTAATGTCTCTATCCTTTCTGAGTTTACCTGAAAAGCCGAACCAACCATATCAGATCTTTTCTGTGCAGTACCGTAGGCTCCAATTACCACTACGTCGTCGAGCATGGCGATATCCTCATTTAGAGTCACCTCCATAAAGGCTGTGCCATTCCATCTTCTCTCTTGGCTTTCAAATCCAATATACGAAAAAGTGATGACTGAGTTTTCAGGAACTCTTAAACTGAAATTTCCATCAAGGTCGGTTACAGTTCCATTAGATGTGCCTTTCTGCACAACATTTACCCCAATAAGGCTTTCGCCGCCTACATCCTTTACTTTGCCCGTTAACACTTTGTTTTGGGCCATTACAGCAGGAACCAGTGAAAACAACATACAGAAAATGACCCATGTTGTAATCACATGTGAACTTTTATTCATGTTTTAAAAATTTGAAATACTTTTCTTATTTATGTGCGTTTGTTTCAACCTGAAATGTAAAAACAATCTCTTTTTAATTTAATTTTAAAAAGCAAAGATATAAAAAACGTCTTAAATATTTGTTGTTTTGCAATCTTTATCGTCCTAAATCTATCAAAACGAAAGTTTTATTTGGCTATTTCTTTCTTGTTTATGTCTGTCGATATATCGACATCCCGCTTCCATATTTATTTAAAGCGATCTCAGGTAGTTGTTGCTTTATTTCGTATATTTGCAAAAGTATTAACAATTCATTTTAAATAAACATATTATCAAATGGACGACGATCCTAAACGATACAAATTAACTACTAACATTATCTTTGCCTGATAAGGATGCGTTTTCCTTTCGGTTGAAGATGAAAGGAGAACGTATATGAAAAAAAACTACACAAATTTCCATGCGCTCATAAAGAATGAAGAGTGGACTGTTCTTAAAGAGGAGCTTACCGGTCTGGATATCATTGCTATTGTTGAACTTATCGAACGGAGCAATGAATTGCAATCCACCATATTATTTCGATTTCTACCCAGAGATATTGCTAAGAATGTTTTTCAGGAGCTCAACCACCTCAAGCAGAAAGATATAATAAATGGCTTAGCTCAACATGCAACGCTACTTACCAACCTTATGAATGATATGGAGCCCGACGATCGTACGGCTCTTTTTGAGGAGTTGACCGGTAAAGTAGCTCAGCAGTTAATGCAGCTACTGAGTAGTGAAAATCGCCAGCAAGCAATTCAGCTGCTAGGTTACCCCGAAGAAAGTATCGGACGTTTAATGACGCCAAAGTATGTGGCTGTGAAATCGCATTTTACAGTTAAGGAAACGCTTCAGCATATACGTCGCTTTGGTAAAGATTCAGAAACTTTAGGTGTGATTTATGTTGTAGACAAAAACTGGCAGCTAATTAACGACCTTCGGATACGAGATATTCTGCTTGCCAATCCGGAGGATAAAATAGATGATTTAACTAAACATAAGTTGGTGGTCTTAAGTGCGTTTGATGATCAGGAGACTGCTGTGAAGATTTTTAAGGATTACGATCGTATTGCGCTACCAGTTGTGGATAGCACCAATACATTGCTTGGTATAGTAACAGTTGATGATATTCTGGATGTTGCAGAAGAGGAGCAAACTGAGGACTTCCACAGGTTTGCTGCCGTGAAGGATGCAATTATCAACCCGCTGCAGGCATCAGTTTCGTTTATCTACAAAAAGCGTGTTGGATGGCTGCTGGCATTAGTGTTAATGAATATATTCTCTGGCTATGCCATGTCGCGTTTCGAAAGCGTAATCGAATCAATGGTTTCATTAGTCTTTTTTCTGCCCTTACTTATTGATAGTGGAGGAAATGCCGGATCGCAGTCGGCCACCCTTATGATACGTTCACTTGGCAAGGGAGATGTTCGTGGGAGAGACTGGATAAATTTGTTAGGAAAAGAACTTGCTGTTGCTCTATTGTTAGGATTAACCATGTCTATCGGTGTTTCAATAGTAGCATCATGGCGTGCACCAGACATAATACCTGTTGTATCAATCACAATGTCTTTAATAGTTGTTGTAGGAAGTGTTATAGGAATGCTTCTTCCCTTTGTATTTACCAGGCTAAAATTAGACCCCGCTACAGCAAGTGCACCTCTGATAACAACAATATGCGATATCTCGGGCGTACTTATTTATTTCTCCATTGCTAAATTGTATTTTGGTATGTAATCCAAAAAC
>CAYZHS010000030.1:0-12967 GCA_964478295.1 uncultured Proteiniphilum sp.
AAAAAAAACAGTTTCAAACGGTTGAATTTAACCGACTTTGAATAAAATCATCCATATTAAATGAAATCGACACTTAATAAAACTGACGAGGTAAATGGTACCATCGTTATTGAGCTTGAGAAAGCTGATTATCAAGAGAAAGTAGATAAGTCGTTAAATAAACTCCGACAGAGAGCAGAAATCCCTGGCTTCAGACAAGGGAAAGTGCCTAAAAGCGTCATACATAAAATGTATGGTAAATCAGTATTAATTGACGAAATTAATACAATTATTACAGAAGAGCTTGGCAACTTTGTGAAAGAGAACAAACTTAAAATACTAGGTGAACCTCTTGCAGATAATAGCCCTGAAAATCAAGTTGATCTTGACAAAGACGAAAACTACACATTCCATTTTAATATTGGATTAACTCCAAATTTCGATTTAAAGCTCGAAGATGTTGAGCAAACATATTATAGTGTAGAGCTTGAAGGAGATTTGTTGGATAAGCAGATCGACTCTTACAAACAAAACTTTGGTACATATCTTAAGGTTGAAGAAGAGGCCGTTGAAACAGATCTTATTAAAGGCAAACTCACAGAAGTTGAAAATGGAGAAGAAAAAGCTGAAGGAATAGTAGTAGAAAATGCTATCCTAATGCCTTCTTATCTTAAAGATGAAACAACAAAAAACAATTTCATTGGAGCTAAAGTTGGTGACTCAGTTGTTTTTAATCCTAAAACTGCTTATGATAATAACGAGGCTGAAGTAGCTTCATTATTGCAAAGAACAAAGGATGAGATAAATGATATAAACCCCGACTTCCGCTTCGACATAGATGAAGTAACCCGATATAAAGAAGCTGAATTAAATCAGGAATTATTCGACCGTGTTGTTGGCGAAGGTGTGGTAACTACAGAAGAGGAGTTTAGATCAAAAGTAAAAGATCAGATTCTTAAACAGTTTAAACCAAGTGCCGACCATCTCTTTATTCATGAAATGAGAGACATCATAGTAGAAAAAATGGCTGATGTTGTTTTCCCTGAAGATTTTCTAAAACGCTGGTTGCTTGAATCAAACGATAAGAAAAATGAAGAACAGATAGAAAGTGATTTCCCTCTGATTCTTAATGATCTTAAATTTCATGTGTTTAAGCAAAAGGTAGTTGAAGACAATGAAATAAAAATTGAATTCTCTGATATTGAGGCATTAGCTATTGAAGTTGCAAGATCTCAGTTTGCACAATACGGAATGTCGAACCTACCCGACGATGTGCTTAAAAATTATTCTAAGAGCTTATTAGAGAAAGAAGAAACAATTCAGAATCTCTATGAAAAAGCAACTGAAGATAAAGTTATAGATTGGTTAAAAAGCAATATTAAGCTTGTAGAGAAAACAGTTAGCTCTGAAGAATTTAACAAGATAATGAGCGAACACTCTCATCAACATGGAGAGCATGATGATCATGATGAATTAGAAGTTCTTGAAGACATTGATGCAGAAGATGAACAAACTGAAAATTCAGAAGAGTAACATATTTAAAAGGATATAATTTTATAATTCAATTATTCGTTTTAAATTTGTGCAATTCTGGCACTTTATTTGCAACAGTTTATCTTATAAACAATGTTGAACAACTAAATAAAAATTATGAATAACGATTTTAGAAAATACGCGGTTAAGCATTTAGGCATGAATGGCTCTAGACTGGATAGCTACATGAACCTGAAAAGTCAAGGTGGATATATTTCACCTACAATTATTGAAGAAAGGCAACTTAATGTAGCACAAATGGACGTTTTTTCTCGTCTGATGATGGACCGCATTATTTTTCTAGGAACAGCAATTGATGATTATACTGCAAACGTTATGCAGGCCCAATTACTGTATCTTGACTCTTCCGATCCCGGTAAGGATATATCAATTTATATAAACTCTCCAGGTGGATCAGTTTACGCAGGTTTAGGTATTTACGATACAATGCAATTTATCTCAAGCGATGTATCAACTATTTGTACAGGTATAGCAGCGTCAATGGCTGCAGTTCTTTTAGTGTCTGGTGCAGAGAAAAAACGTTTTGCACTAACTCACTCTCGTGTTATGATTCACCAGCCAATGGGTGGTGTTCAGGGACAAGCTTCAGACATAGAAATTACTGCACGTGAGATAGCAAAAATAAAACAAGAACTATATAGCATTATATCAAAGCACTCTGGCAAACCTATTGAGGATGTTAGCAGGGATTCCGATCGCGACTTCTGGATGACAGCTTCAGAGGCTAAGGAGTATGGTATGGTAGATGACGTATTAGTTAGGAAATAAATATCTATGGCTAAAAAAGCAAATAGCAGCAATCATTGTAGTTTTTGCGGTAGAAGTGAGCAGGAGGTTAATCTACTAATCTCAGGGGTAACAGGATACATATGTGATATGTGCACTGAGCAAGCCCATGAAATAGTAGCTGATACTTTCAAAAACAACGGAAAATCTGATGTTGGTATCACTTTCTCCTCACTACCTAAACCTGCTCAAATAAAAGAGTTCTTAGATCAGTATATTATTAAGCAGGATAGCGCAAAAAGATTTCTGTCAGTAGCAGTATACAACCATTACAAACGTATTTTACAGAAAAACGTTAAGGATGATGTTGAGATTGAAAAATCAAATATCGTAATGGTTGGATCAACCGGCACAGGAAAAACTCTTCTTGCCAGAACAATTGCAAAGATGCTGCAAGTTCCTTTTACAATAGTTGACGCCACCGTTTTAACTGAAGCAGGCTATGTAGGAGAGGATATTGAAAGTATTCTTACTCGTCTGCTGCAAGTTGCAGATTACGATGTAAGTGCAGCAGAAAGAGGTATCGTGTTTATTGATGAAATAGACAAAATAGCTCGTAAAAGCGATAATCCTTCAATCACAAGAGATGTAAGTGGTGAGGGAGTTCAGCAAGGTCTTCTAAAACTTCTCGAAGGATCGGTAGTAAACGTACCACCTCAGGGAGGACGTAAGCACCCGGAGCAGAGAATGATAGCTGTAGACACTAAAAATATACTTTTTATTTGTGGTGGAGCATTCGATGGCATCGAAAAGAAGATAGCTCAAAGACTTAACACCCGTGTAGTAGGTTATGCAGCAAGTCAGGAGAATAAGAATATCGACAGAGATAATATGCTTAAGTATATTACACCTCTCGATCTTAAATCTTTCGGACTTATTCCTGAAATTATAGGACGTTTGCCCATTCTTACTTACCTGGAGCCTCTGGATAGAGATGCATTATTGAGAATATTAGTTGAACCTAAAAACTCAATAATAAAACAATACCAAAAATTGTTTAGTATGGATGGAGTAGCTCTTACTTTTGAAGATGCAGCATACGAGTATATTGTAGATAAGGCAATTGAGTTTAAGCTAGGGGCAAGAGGACTTAGATCGATTGTGGAAGCAATTATGATTGATGCTATGTTTACTCTACCATCAGGTGAAAAGAAGAAACTTCATGTAACAAAGAATTATGCAGTTAATCAATTAGAAAAATCTGATTTGCATCATTTAAGAGTGGCATAAAATACTCCCACACAAAATGTTATATGGGGATAATATAGTTCCCTTAAAAATTTAAAGAAACGCATGGTTCAATCCTGCGTTTTTTTAATGGTAAAAAAATGGATTTGTTTGGCACATTTTAATTTTTAGACTATCTTAGTTGATAAATGTCTCAAGAATTCAAATTGGAATTATGTAATACTTATTTATATTTGTGAGGGACTTTATAGACATGTTTTTAAGCCAGTGTGATTAATTAAATGAAAAATCGAGATTTAATTTTTAAGGGGTTAAAGGAGTATTTTGGATTCGACACGTTCAAAGGTAATCAGGAAGCCATTATAGAGAGCGTATTATCAGAAAGAGACACTTTTGTGTTAATGCCAACAGGTGGAGGCAAATCGTTGTGTTACCAACTTCCGGCACTGCTGATGGAGGGCACTGCAATAATTATATCACCGCTAATTGCTCTTATGAAGAATCAAGTAGATGCAATGCGCAACTACAGCGAGACAGATGGCATAGCACACTTTTTAAATTCATCACTAAATAAAAGTGAAATCGAAGAGGTAAAAAGAGATGTAACTTCCGGTAAAACTAAAATGTTGTACGTTGCACCTGAATCGCTCACAAAAATGGAGAATATTGAGTTTCTCCGCACAATTCCTATTTCATTTTATGCTGTAGATGAAGCTCACTGTATTTCAGAATGGGGCCATGATTTCCGCCCTGAATACAGGAGAATACGTCCGATTATAAGTGAAATATCTATTCGCCCTATAATTGCACTAACTGCCACTGCAACACCCAAGGTACAACATGATATTAAAAAGAACCTTGGAATGGCCAAATCAGAGCTTTTTAAGTCGTCATTCAACAGACCAAACTTATACTACGAGGTGAGAAAGAAGACTGAACAAATTGATAGAGATATTATAAAATTTATTCTTTCTCAGAAGGGAAAATCGGGTATTGTTTACTGTTTAAGCAGGAAAAAAGTTGATGATTTTGCTGAAATATTGCAAGCAAACGATATAAATGCACTACCATATCATGCAGGAATGGATGCTATGGCAAGATCAAATAATCAAGACGCTTTCTTAATGGAGAAGGCTGATGTAATAGTGGCTACAATAGCCTTTGGAATGGGAATTGATAAACCCGATGTTAGATATGTAATTCATTACAACATACCTAAAAGTCTAGAAGGTTATTATCAAGAAACAGGAAGAGCCGGCAGAGATGGTGGTGAAGGGAAGTGTATTGCTTACTATTCAAGAAAAGACCTTCAAAAGCTAGAGCGTTTTATGCAGGGTAAGCCCGTATCCGAGCAAGAAATTGGTAAACAACTGCTTATTGAAACTGCTGCTTATGCAGAAACATCAATATGCAGAAGAAGGGTACTACTACATTATTTCGGTGAAGACTACAACACACCGAACTGTGAAAATTGTGATAATTGTTTAAATCCAAAAATAAAAGTGGAAGCAAAGGAATTACTAATTACTGTACTAGAAGCAGTTACTGTTCTGAAAGAAAAACAAAAAACCGATTATCTGATAGATTTTCTTGTTGGAAAAGAAACATCTGATATAGAAACCTACGGACATGACAAACTTGAAGAGTTTGGCTCAGGTGCTGACGAAGAAGAAAGAACCTGGGAATCGGTTATACGCCAGGCATTGCTCGATAATTATCTTAAGAAGGATATAGAGAATTATGGCATTATCAAGTTCACAAAAAAAGGAAAAGATTTTTTAAAGAATCCGGTATCTTTTAAAATTATAAAAGAAGATGAAGATGAGGATGATTTATCAAATCTAGAAGGAGAAGATTCCGAAATATTAGCTTCGGGAGCAGGTAGTGGTGGAGCTGCCGATCCTGTACTTTTTTCAATGATGAAAGATTTGAGAAAAAAGATTTCGAAGAAGTTAGATGTACCTCCTTACGTAATATTTCAACCATCTTCGCTAGAAGCAATGGCTACCTCATATCCAATTACTCTTGAAGAGTTACAAAATATACCGGGAGTTGGTTCAGGCAAGGCTAAAAGATATGGACAAGAGTTTATAGATCTTATAAAAAAACACGTAGAAGAGAATGATATTACACGTCCCGAAGATTTGCGTGTAAAAACAGTTCCTAATAAGTCTAAACTAAAAGTAGCTATTGTTCAGGCAATAGACCGTAAAGTAGCTTTAGACGACCTTGCAGAGTCAAAGGGTATTGATTTTAACGAAATGCTTTCGGAAGTAGAAGCTATTGTATATTCAGGAACAAAGATAAATATCGATTACTTCTTAACCGAAGTAATGTCACAAGATGTGATTGATGATATTTATTTATACTTCAAAGAAACCGAAAAAGATGATTTGGAAAAAGCTCAGGAGGAATTACCCGAGTATGAAGAAACAGAAATACGTCTAGTTCGTATCAAGTTCTTCTCTGAGATGGCCAATTAATGAATATTTTAAAATAAACTATTTATATACCCACTTCGTTATAAACAGAAGATGGGTCTAATAAGTAGTTTTTATCAAATGAAGTATCTACAAAATATAAATAATCCCGACGATCTGAAAAAGCTATCAATTGAGCAGCTCGAAACAGTTTGCGCAGATTTAAGGGAGTTTATCATAGAGCAACTGTCCAACAATCCAGGCCATTTCGGTTCAAGTCTTGGCACAGTAGAGCTTACAGTTGCTTTACATTATCTTTATAATACACCATACGATCGTCTCGTATGGGATGTTGGCCATCAGGCATACAGCCATAAGATTCTTACTGGCAGGCGTGATAGCTTTCACACAAATCGAAAACTAGGAGGTTTGTCCGGCTTCACTAATCCAACAGAAAGTGAATATGATACTTTTATTGCCGGTCATGCTTCTACATCAATATCTGCAGCGCTAGGTATGGCAGTTGCAGCATCATTAAGAAACGAGAAACGTAATATTGTTGCAGTTATTGGCGATGGCTCAATGACTGGTGGACTTGCGTTTGAGGGACTAAACAATGTTTGTTCACAACCAAATAACCTGCTCATTATTCTAAACGACAATAACATGTCGATAGATAATAATGTTGGTGGAATAAAAGATTATCTGGTAAAACTAACAACCTCGGCCAAATACAATAAGCTGCGCAATAATGTTTATCAAGGTTTTAAAAGTCGCAAGCTAATATCTGAAAAAGATAAGAACCTTGTATTACGTTTCAACAACAGTGTTAAATCGCTAATTACTAAAGAACAAAACCTTTTTGAGGGCTTTAACCTTAGATATTTCGGTCCGGTTGACGGTCACGACCTCCCTGGACTAATAAGAATACTAAGGAATATAAAAGATATGAAGGGTCCTAAACTGCTTCATATCAAAACAGTAAAAGGTAAGGGTTATTTGCATGCCGAGAAATCTGCAACTATTTGGCATGCACCTGGTATGTTTAATGTTGAAACAGGTGAACGTATAGTTAAACGCAAAGCAGACCAACCTATTCTATATCAAGATGTTTTTGGGCACACTTTAGTAGAGATGGCCGATAAAGACAAAAAGATTGTAGGAGTTACCCCCGCCATGCCCACAGGATGCTCAATGATACATTTGATGAACAAGTATCCTGAAAGATCTTTTGATGTTGGAATTGCCGAAGCTCATGCTGTTACTTTTTCTGCAGGAATGGCAAAAGAAGGATTGATACCTTTTTGCAATATATACTCTTCATTTATGCAAAGAGCATATGATCAGGTTATACACGACGTTGCACTGCAAAAACTGAAAGTAATAATGTGTCTCGACCGATCTGGTTTAGTGGGTCCCGACGGCCCTACACATCACGGTGTGTTTGATCTTGCATATATGAGGCCTATACCTAATTTAGTAATATCAGCACCATATAACGAACATGAATTAAGAAACTTAATGCATACTGCTGCATATGGAAATGATGGTCCGTTTGTTATTCGCTACCCTCGCGGTCAAGGTGAACTTACTGACTGGAAGAACGAACCATCGGTTTTACCTATTGGTAAAGGAAGAAAACTAAGAAATGGCAAAGATATGGCATTGTTATCACTTGGAACAATTGGCAACAGCGCCTCTAAAGCTATAGATAGAGCAGAACAGATAGGTATTAGTGTAGCACATTATGATATGGTTTTTCTTAAACCTATTGATGAGGAGATATTAAAAGAGATATCAAATAAATTCAAATATATAATAACTGTAGAAGAAGGTGTTAAGAAAGGTGGACTTGGAAGTGCAGTTCTTGAATACTTGGGAGATAAGCAACTTAACAACATTAATGTTTACCGAATAGGCATAGATGATAGCTTTATAACACACGGAACAGTTAAGGAACTTCAGGAAATTGCTAATATTGACGAAGATAGCATATATGAAGAAATTTTAAAAGTTCATAACGAACTCGCAGATACAGAGACCATTAATTTAGTACATAATCGTTGGAAGTAATTAAACTTATCGATGAAAATTTTAATAGCCGGTGCAGGCGCCGTTGGAACACACCTAGCAAAGCTACTGGGACAAGAAAATCACGATATTACTTTAATGGATGGCGACAGAGACCGTTTATCCATTACGCGTGATAACTCAGATATAATAACTTATATCGGCAACTGCACATCACTCAAGGATCTAAAAGCAGCAGGTGTATCAAATACCGACCTCTTTATTGGTGTTACACCTGAAGAGTCTAAAAATATTACATCTTGCATGCTGGCATCTAATTTAGGTGCTAAAAAAACCTTGGCAAGAGTAGATAATTATGAATATTTACTACCTAAAAATCAAGAATTCTTCGAAAAACTGGGTATACAGTCGATGATATATCCTGAACTTATGGCCGCACGCGAAATTGCAATGGCTTTAAGAACTCCATGGACCAGATTTTGGTGGGAGCTATGCAACGGGACAATAATACTTGTTGGTGCTAAAATAAGAAATAACGCACCTTTGGTAAATAAATACCTGCATGAATTAAGTCAGGAGAATAAGCAGTTTCACCTTGTTTCAATAAAGAGAGGCAAAGAGACTATAATACCTCAAGGTAACGATCAGATATTGGCAAATGATATTCTATACTTTACTACTCTAAGAAAACATGTAGAAATTCTACCTGAACTATTAGGTAAGAAATCTTTCGAAACAAAAAAGTTAATGTTTATGGGTGGTAGCAGAATTGCAATGCGTACTATACAGCAGCTGCCTCAAAATATAGATATTAAAATAATTGAACAGGACAGAGAACGTGCTGAAATGCTGGTAGAGAAATGTCCTTCAAATGTTACTGTTTTTGTCGAAGATGGAAGAAACAGCGAATTTCTACTAAGAGAAGGAATTACTGATACCGACGCTTTCTTAGCACTTACCGATAACTCCGAGGCTAACATCCTAAGCTGCATGATTGCTAAACAGTATGGAGTTAAAAAAACTGTTGCCGAGATAGAAAATATCGACTATATCTCAATGGCCGAACAGCTTGATATTGGTACTGTTATTAATAAAAAACTTATTGCTGCAAGCGCAATATATGAGTTACTGTTAAAAGCCGATGCTTCTAATATAAAAAGTCTGACCTATGCCGACGCAAATGTTGGAGAAGTTATAGCCAAGCCAAAGTCGAAGGTAACCAAAAAGCAAATCAAGGATTTAAATTTACCTGCAGATATCACGTTTGGTGCACTAATTCGTAACGGAGTGCCAATGCTTGTAGATGGTAGCACGCAAATTTTAGCCAACGACAAAGTAGTAGTTTTCTTTCTTAGCAAGTCGCTTAAAAATATAGAGAATTTATTTAATTAAAATCTGCCTTACTTTCTATAGATTATATAATTAGACATGAGAAGATTCAATTATAAATTTGTTCTTAGTAGTGTAGGAATTGTTTTAATCATTGAAGCTTTTTTCATGCTTTTATCAGCATTAGTTGGTGAGTATTTCCAAGAAGATGTTGTAGGAAGTATCTATATATCTGCTATAATTACATTTTTGTCGGGTTTCTTATTACTATTTTCAGGCCGAAAGAGAAGAAAACAAACAAAAAATATATCCAAAAGAGAAGTCTACATTACAGTAACTATGGTTTGGCTGATGTTAGCACTCTTTGGCACCCTGCCATATATAATAAGTGACGCAATACCATCGTTTGCAAATGCTTTCTTTGAGAGCATGTGTGGTTTTACAACAACTGGCAGCTCAACACTTATCAATATCGAAGCATTCCCAAAATCTCTGCATTTCTGGCGAAGTTTCACGCAGTGGATTGGTGGTATAGGAATAATAATTTTTGTAATATCTTTTATACCTGTATTCGGAGAATTATCAGGTTTGTTTTACGAAGCAGAAGCAACAGGCATTTCAGAAGATTTATTTCGTCCTAAAATAAAGGAGGTGTCAAAAATAATGGCATTAACATATCTGGCACTCACATTAGTAGGCTTTCTTTTTCTTTGGGCCGGTCCAATGGATGCATTTGAAGCTGGTTGTCACTCTCTTTCAGCAATATCCACAGGAGGTTTCTCTACAAGGCAACTTAGTATAGCATCTTTTAATTCTCCATATATTGAGTATGTCATTACATTATTGATGTTTTTTGGAGGTACAAACTTCCTGCTTATCTCTGCATTTTTTACAAAATTATCGCCATCAGTTTTCAAAAACGAAGAGTTCCGCTGGTATGTATATCTCATTATATTATTCACAGTAGTTATTTCATTAGCGTTACTGGCAACGGGACAGAAAACTCAGATTGAAGAGACATTCAGAACAGTTTTGTTTCAGGTGGTAGCTGCTGTAACCACTACAGGTTTTGCTACTGAGAATTTTCTTTCATGGGGACCATTTTACTGGTTGTTATTTCTCTTGATGATTCTTTTCTGCGGTTGCGAAGGATCTACATCAGGAGGTATGAAAATATCACGACTTGTTGTTTTATCTAAAAACTCACTTCTGGTGTTTAAGCGACAGGTTCATCCTGATGCACTATACATGGTAAAAATGAACAACACAGTAATTTCAAACGACACTATTGCAAAGGTAATAGCCTTTGTTTTCCTCTACCTCATGCTTACAGTTACCAGTGGGGCTATTTTAAGCCTCACTGGTATGTCATTTGATGAATCCATCAGTGTAGCCTTATCTTCTATAAGCAACTATGGCTACGGACTCGGCTCCTACGGTCCAGATGGTACATTCGAATCGGCTACAATATTTTCCAAATATTTTCTCAGCTTCCTGATGCTAGTGGGTCGTCTCGAAATCTTCACAGTTCTTTCACTATTTATTCCAGGATTTTGGAAAAGATGATACTATCTATCAGTTTTTGAAGAAGATTAGTTCATCTATTGCGTCGATTGTAATCGGTTTAGATTTATCAACCTTTCCCGAAAGAAGATCTTTTGACAACTGGTTCAACACTTTTCTTTGAATAACTCGTTTCACCGGTCTTGCACCAAACTCAGGGTCATAACCAGCTTGAGTGATACTTTTCACTGCTTCATCACTATACTTTAATACAATTCCACTCTCGGCAAGCGATTTTCCAACCTTATCCAATTGAAGTTTTACAATCTGTGCAATCTCACTATCTTTTAATGGAGTAAACATTATAATATCGTCAATACGATTCAAAAACTCTGGACGGATATTTTTCTTCAGCATATCCATTACCAGGTTCCTGGTATTCTCTATTATCTCCTCTCTATTTAATGGATTTATCTTTTCGAAATTCTCTCTAATCTCGTTTGAACCCATGTTGGAAGTCATTACGATAATAGTATTCTTAAAGTTCACCACCCTACCCTTGTTATCAGTGAGTCTGCCATCATCAAGCACCTGCAACAATATATTAAACACATCGGGGTGAGCTTTTTCAATCTCATCAAAAAGAACAACAGAATATGGTTTCCTGCGAATAGCTTCCGTTAGTTGTCCACCTTCATCATAACCCACATATCCCGGAGGTGCACCAATTAATCTGGTTGCACTAAACTTCTCCTGATACTCACTCATATCGATACGCGTCATCATATCATCATCGTCAAACAGATACTCAGCAAGAGCCTTGGCAAGTTCGGTTTTACCAACCCCTGTTGTTCCCAGGAAAATAAATGAACCAATGGGACGTTTAGGATCACTCAACCCCGCCCTACTCCGTCTAACAGCATCAGCAACTGCCTCAATTGCTTCGTCTTGGCCCACTACTCGTTTGTGAAGTTCCACCTCTAGATTCAGCAATTTATCTCGTTCACTTTGCAGCATCTTATTTACAGGAATACCTGTCCATCTCGAAACCACATCTGCTATATCCTCAGCATCCACCTCCTCTTTAATCATGGCACGACTGCCTTGCCTCACATGCAGTTCCGTTTGCAAAGCTTCAATCTCTGTCTCCTTATCTTTTATCTTGCCATATCGAAGTTCGGCCACCTTACCATAATCTCCTTCACGTTCGGCTCTTTCTGCCTCAAACTTGGCATCTTCAATAACAATCTTAGCTTGTTGAATTTTATTTATAAGTTCTTTTTCAGATTGCCATTTAGCTTTATATTCAGCCTCTTCACCTTTTAGATCTTCAATTTGTTTAGTTAGAAGCTCCACTTTTGGCTGATCATTCTCACGTTTAATAGCCTCGCGTTCTATTTCAAGCTGCTTTACCTTACGCATAATCTCATCAAGCTCCTCAGGCACAGAATCAACCTCCATTCTTAACTTCGCTGCGGCCTCGTCCATTAAATCGATTGCCTTATCCGGTAAAAATCTATCTGTAATATATCTACTCGAAAGCTGTACTGCTGCAATTATTGCCTCATCTTTAATCCTTACTTTATGATGATTTTCATAACGCTCTTTCAAACCTCTTAAGATAGATATACTATCTGTTTCAGTAGGCTCGTCAACCATAACAGTCTGAAAACGACGTTCTAAAGCTTTATCCTTTTCAAAATATTTCTGATACTCATCAAGAGTAGTTGCACCTATTGCTCTCAACTCACCTCTTGCCAGAGCAGGCTTCAGAATATTTGCAGCATCCATTGCACCATCACTCTTACCTGCACCAACCAGTGTGTGTATCTCATCTATAAACAGAATTATCTCTCCATCAGATTTAATAACCTCGTTCACAACAGACTTTAAACGCTCTTCAAACTCACCCTTATATTTTGCACCGGCAATAAGTGATCCCATATCCAGCGAATAAACCTGTTTACTCTTCAAATTCTCCGGTACATCACCGCGTATGATACGATATGCTAGTCCCTCTGCAATAGCAGTCTTACCGGTACCTGGCTCACCAATTAATATAGGATTATTTTTAGTCCTCCTACTAAGAATCTGAAGCACGCGCCTTATCTCTTCATCCCTACCAATTACTGGGTCTAGTTTACCATCTCTAGCCCTTTCAATAAGGTTCACAGCAT
>CAYZHS010000031.1:0-12951 GCA_964478295.1 uncultured Proteiniphilum sp.
GTCGGTATAATCGAAACTGCCTAAACCCTGATTTATACGCTGTTCATCGTAAAGCTCCTTAAACTGTGCACCATTTGTCATATTCATTCTGTGAGTAACCTCTTTAAATCCAATTGAGCTGTTGAAATTAACTACTGTTTCTCCTCTTTTTGCACGTTTAGTGTTTACAATGATAACACCATTGGCACCTCTAACACCAAATATAGCCAGAGATGAAGGGTCTTTAAGAATTTCCATCGACTCTATGTCTGAAGGGTTAAGGTAGTTGATGTTGTCTGAAAACAGTCCATCCACTACATAAAGCGGAGAATAGCCGTTAATTGAATTCGTTCCTCTAATCCTTACTTCAGGGTCTTGTCCGGCTCTACCTGAGTTAACTACCTGCACTCCGGCTACCTTACCCTGAATTGAAGCTAACAGGTTTGTGGATGGGCGGTTTGATATTTCATCCGCATTAATACTAGCTATTGAACCGGTAAGGTCTCTTTTTCTTGCTGTTCCATAACCTATAACAACAACCTCTTCAAGCGCATGCACATCTTCGCTTAAAGCAACATTAATTACTGTGCGTCCGTTTATAGGTTCTTCCATGGTTGTCATACCTATGTAGCTAAATACTATGGTTCCGTTTGAAGGTACATTACTGAGGGTAAAGTTTCCTTCTATATCGGTGACAGTACCAATGGTAGTGCCTTTCACCAAAACAGTAACCCCAATACCGGAGTTCCCCGTTGCAGCTTCTGTTACTGTTCCTGTTATTGTTATCAGTTCTTGCGCCGATAGCATTTGCAGAAATAACAGAAAACTTAAAATAATTGTAACTTTAATCTTCATGGATCAATATTTATAATTGTTTAAAAATAACTTAATAAACAAAATAAATGTAAGCAAGCCCATTTTAAAAAAAATAGACCTCTTTAAATATACGTTATGTTATCTAACATGTTATTTAAGTATACTTTATTAATACTTCATGGTAGTGTAATAGTCAAATAGTCAATTGTATGTAGTTGGGTGTGAAAATAAGTGTACAGTAGGCATTTATCTGAACTTTATAAGAAATTCAATAAGATTATCACTCTCTTCCAGCATAAGCTTCTTTCTGAGCCTATAACGAGCCGACTCTACACCTCGTGTAGAAATGTTTAATAATCTTGCAATTTCCTTAGTTGAATAGTTGAGTCGCAAAAGTGTACAAAGTTTTAAATCACTAGGTGTAAGAGTTGGAAATTTTTCCTTTAAATTTCTAAAAAAGTTTTCATGAATCAAATCAAAGTTCTCTTGAAAAACACTCCATTCATCTTCATAAGAGATATTCTCTCCAATCATATTTTGCAAAGTTCTACTCTCAAGTTTATTTATTTTCCCATCAAGTGTATATTGCTGAATTTGACTATTAAGTTTCTTTAGAAATTCGGCATGGTTTATAATCATCATTGTTGCACTGGCTAGTTCCTTACCTTTGTAAGTTAAATCTGATTCAAGCTTCTCAGTCCTAAGTTTATTAATCTGTCTTTCTTGCTGCTCTATCTGAATTAGTCGTTTGTTTTCCTGTTCAGCAAACAGCTCACTTTTCTTGCGAATTGTTTTTTGTATGTGGTTCTTTGATATTAATCCACTAATCACAAGTATAATAAATATATAAGAGAGATATGCATAACCTGTTTTGTACCATGGGTTTTTTATTCTAAAATAATAAGTGAGGGTAGATAGCTCATTCTTTGAACAATCTGTTATTCGTGCATTTAATATGTAATCTCCAGCTGGTAAATTGCTGTATGAAATAAAAAGATTTTCTTCAGAACTTATCCATCTATTATCATACCCTTCAAGAAATGTTTCTACTTTAAAGCTTTTTTTCGAGAATTCCGGATAAGTAAATCGGAATTCTAAATTATTATATCCAAAGTCTATTTCACCCTTAGTCTCAGGGTTAAGAAAATTATATTCCTCACTATCTCTGCTGAAGAATCTAATAGAAGAAAACTGCAAAACGGTGTTTGAGTCTTTAGCTGTTTCTTCATCTCTTAATGTATACTTGCCAATTCCTCCATTTAAGCTAAAATATGAAGTTCCTCTTTCTGAGACATAAATATTTGCCCTCCCTACGTTAGGTGGATTGTTTAATATACTAAAAGGGATGTGATCTTTTACTCTATATTTATCATTTTCAAAACTAACTAGAGTATATTCTTTATCACGTATAAACCAGTAATGGTTATTGTTAATCGCAACTATACGATATGTGTCAGCTAGTTCACTTAGATTCTCATTCAACAAATCGAAAAGAGTAATTTTCTGATTAATATCATCAAAAGTATAGAAGTTGACTCCATCAGTAAAAATAATCCTTCCCTTTAGTTTCATTATATTTATATTGGGCAATGGGTTCTCTAACTCATTAGTAAGCGACATAATATTCTCAATTTCGGAAATCTTTTTCAAATCTTCATCAAGTTTTATTCTGTAAATACCTTTGTACATGTGCCCAGCCCATAAATTGCCTGTGTGATCTATTTCGATATTCTTAATTAAGTCGGAAAACCCTTCTACGGCGTGACTGAATTTCCACACTCCAATATTATTTTGTTTATAAATATACAGAGAAGTATAAGTTGCTTCTAATAGTATGTTTTGACCGTTTATTGTTGCCTGTTTCATATCCATACCACCGGTATTAGCACCAGAAACCTCAGTAACTCTTCCGTTTTCTATTACAGCTGTACCAAAGTTGTGTCCTATAAATATCTGATCACCAAAGCTTTTGATAAACCACGACTGCACATCAAGTTCAGGAATAGGAGCGAATGTATTGTCAGGTTGAGAATAAAAATAAACACCTTGATTAGTGGCTAAGTATAAATTGTTGTTATGATTAAGTATCTCTTCCACCAGTCCGATCTGAATGTTTTTAGGTTCAAATATTGTAAATGCAGATTCTGTTCTAATATTTGCTATACCATTATCAAGAGCTACCCATAAGTTGTTATGCTTGTCGCTAAGTAAAGCAAGCACAGTATTGTTGATTAGCCCATTATTCCTGTCAATATTCCACAAAACCTCTCCATTGTTGTTAAGAGCATAAATGCCTTTATTAATTGTTCCTATAATAAATTGAGAGCTGTCTGTCATTATAGCCCTATTTATGATTGCCTCTCCTAAGTCATCCTCAATCTCAGTAACCCATGGAGTAAGCCTACCTTTCTTCTCAGAGTATTTATAAAGTCCATTTTTTGAGGTTGCCAGAAGATACTCATCTCCCATTTGCAGCATCGAAACAATATCATCATTATTTATACTACTTCTATCAAGAATCTCCTCAAAACTCACACCGTTAAATATCGACAGTCCAGAGTTGATAAGTTGAGCAAATATTTTGTCACCCATTGGAAAGAAGTAAAGTACAGCAGGGTTTGGATCAATAATTTCTATGTTGTTGCCGTCGTATACAAATATTCTAGAGAATGACTGGAAGTAGATTTTTCCTTTATAGGAGAGTATTGACCATATCTCATCATTATGAAAAGTATAATCGGTAACCTTTTCTTTTATTGAATGATAAGATAGCTGCCCATTATCATTTCGTTCAAAAAAGCCAAATTCTTCAAAAGATCCCACATAAATTCTTTCAGTTAAACTTTTATTGTCAATATATATTGATTTTACTGATAGGTCGTTAGGCAAACTATGTAAAACCCAATTTACTCCGTCGAAACTTAACAGGCCATTATTATTCCCAAAATAGATTACACCATTTGTTCCCTGAGCTATAGCCCAGTTTTGATTACCTGCTTTGTAATTATTTGTAGTGTAGTTGTAAACAGGAGGAGTAAAAGGGATGTCCAGATTACTACTATACAATGAAGTTGTTATTAGTAAAAAGGTGCACAATATGGTATAATATAGTTTTTTAGAGGCAACAAACATGAATAGGGATATTAGTCAGTTTCTTTTTTTAATATCTTCCTCAATCTTATATATAATAGTCTATGATGTTGAGTCATATAGACAAAGATAATGATTTTAGCTTAAAGTTTATCAAATTGAGTGTTAATTCCCTAGAATTGTATAAATTCGCATAATCAAATATTGTATTATTCAATTAGTATAACTTCTAAAAAGAGCACTTATTATTAGGTGATTAGAAAGAACAGAAATCAATTGTATGAAAATTAAAATAGTAAATAAATCTAAGCATCCACTGCCTGATTACGCTACTGCTTTAGCCGCCGGTATGGATTTGAGAGCTAATTTAGAAGAGCCGGTAGAACTATTGCCGTTGGAGCGATCATTAATACCAACAGGAATCTACATTCAATTGCCAGAGGGATAGGAAGCACAAATTCGCCCCAGAAGCGGTTTAGCCATAAAACATGGTATCGGAATAGTAAATACTCCAGGGACTATTGATGCAGATTACAGAGGAGAGATTAGAGTTATTTTAGTCAATTTGTCTAACGAAATCTTTACAGTCAACGATGGCGAAAGAATATGCCAAATGGTTATCTCAAAACACGAGAGGGTTGATTGGAGTGAAGTTGAGGAACTAGATGAAACCGAACGTGGAGATGGTGGATTTGGTCATACAGGCAAAATATAAAAGATAGTAATGATATATTTTATAATAATATTTTGTCTGACACTGGTAAATATGCCAACTGCATCATTTGCTCAGGTTGATGATAACAACAGAAAATTCGACTACTACTTCTACGAAGCATTAAACTCCAAAGCACAGGGTAAATATAGTGAGGCACTTGATTTGTTTCAACACTGTTATGCCTTAGATTCCACTAATGCAAATGTTTTGGTTGAACTAGGTACATTTTATAATGTAATACAAGATCAGGAAAAAGCGCTTCTTTTTTATAAAAAAGCAGTACATTACGACAATACAAACTACTACTATAGTATGCTTCTTGCCAACCAAAGTAAAGAGATGGGATTGAGACAGGATGTTGTAGATATATACAGCCGTCTTCTTAAACTTTATCCCGATAAACCTGAGCTTCACTTTGAGATTGCAAATGCTTATGCTGATAATGGCGAAACGGAAAAAGCTATAGATGCACTTAACGAACTCGAAAAAAGAGTTGGCGTGTCTGAAGCACTGGCATTGAATAAGTTCAGACTCTATTCAATGATTGATAACAAAGAAAAAGCATTTGAAGAGATTCAACAAATAATAAATAAAAATCCGGGAGATTCAAGATATATCATCTTAATGGGCGATCTTTATATGGATGATAATCAAAAGGAGAAAGCATTGAGCTATTATGAACAAGCTCAGTTGATAGATCCCGATTTTCCTTCGCTAATACTTTCTATGGTTAACTATTACGAAAGAACTGGTAATAGTGAAGCCGCTAAGAACGAATTGACTAAAGCAATTACAGGTACCACAATGGAGGTGGATACCAAACTTCAGCTTCTTACAAGATACTTAGGAATTTTACAGCAAAATAGTTTAGACCTGAAACAGGCAAATCCTCTATTTGAATCACTTTTCGAACAGCACCCAAATAACACTCAAATAAATCTTATATATGGCAATGTTCTTTCACTGCAAGGAGATTATGCAAATGCGGTGAAACAATTCGAATTATTTATTGAAGATAATCCCGATAGCCCTGTGGGTTACGAACAGATAATAAGAGTTGCACTGCCTCAGGAAGATTTTAATAAAGTGAGGGAGGTAACTACAAAAGCATTGCAATATCTACCACAAGAACCTCAGTTTTATTACTATTTAGGTGCTGTAAATTATCAGGATCAAAAATACAAAGAGGCTCTTAATGTATTTGAAAAAGGAATAGCTAACGCTAAATTCAATAACCCTGTACTTGAATCAGACTTCTATGGTCAGATAGGCGATCTGAACTATTTTCTAAAAAACAAAGAAGCTGCCTTCTCAAATTACGAAAAAGCACTTCAGTTAAATCCTCAGAACCTACCGGTTTTAAATAATTACAGCTATTATCTGTCATTAGATAAACGAGATTTAGATAAAGCCGAAAAAATGAGTGGCATTACCGTTAAGGCTGAACCATTAAATCCAACCTATCTTGATACATATGGTTGGATATTATTTGAACAAGGCTCTTATGTAATGGCAAAAATATATATCGAAAAAGCTATAGAGTATGAAGATGAGCCATCGGCTGAGGTATACGAGCATTTTGGAGATGTATTATTCATGACTGGCGAAGAAGAAAAGGCAATTGAACAGTGGAAGAAGTCTCAAGAGCATGGAAATAATTCTAAAGAGTTGAAAAGAAAAATTAGAAGACGAAAACTGTAATATAATTAACGATGAGATCTCCTTTTTATAGAATAATATTTGTTTTTTGTCTTTTGTTTGCACTGCTTGTAACTTCGTGTAAAACAAAGCATAAGGTTGTATATTCCACAACTCCAGTAGAGGAAAAGGCAAACAGTGAGTTGTTTAATGATGTAGTATCAAGCAGCTTAAGTTACACTACATTTTCATCAAGACTAAATCTAAACATAACAAGTGGAACAAAGACATTAAGTTCTAAAGCAACACTGCGTATTGTAAGAGATAGTGCTATACAGATTTCGGTTCAACCTCTATTTGGAGTAGAGATGTTTAGATTTTACATTGATCCTCACAAGTTTGTATTGCTGGATAGAATGAATAAGAGATATGTTGAGGAAACTATCTCTTCACTTAAGGAGCAATACCCGATAGGGTTCGACTATTATACGATGCAATCTATGCTAACAAATGCTCCTTTTGTAGCTGGTAAAGACAGGGTGGAAACTTCAGATTACAGATCATTTAATTATACTCAAACGTCAGATCTTAACTATTATTTACTTGCTAAAGATCCGGAATCGGGAATTGAATACTCCTTTACTGTAAATGGAGATGATAGAATAACTTTCACTCACCTGCTGCAATCTCAAAACCAGCAATCTCTGCAGTGGGCTTATGATGAATTTGCAGTAATAGCAGAGTTTATTTTTCCTCAAAGAATGTTGGCAACTATATCTACTAAATCAAGAAAGTTTAATTCAGAATTTCAATTCTCAGGAATTGTTATTAACGAGCCAATAACTATTTCAATGACTGTCCCAAATGGTTACAATAGAGTAACTATATCAGATGTATTAAAAATTATTGCACCAGATAAATGAAAAAACTACTTCTAATATCTATATTTTTATTTAGTATAACCTTTCTGTTCTCACAAACCGAACAGATTGAGAACTTGCAGAGACAAAGGCAGGCAATACAAGAAGATATAAGAAACACAAATAAACTTTACTTAGATGTTAAGAAGCAAACTACAACAATTATCGACCGAATAAATCTTATCAATAAACAGATCTCTTCACGTAGAGATTTAATAAATGTACAAAGAAAAGAAATTGAAGCGTTAGATAGAGAAGAGGGGCGACTAGAAAAAGAGATTGAGAGATTAAATGTAGAATTAAAGAAAAAACAGGATAATTATGCTTCTGCAATAAAGGGAATGCTTAATCATAAATATAATCAGAATAAGCTGCTTTTTATTTTATCAGGTAAGTCTTTTGGTGAATCTGTAAGAAGAATGCAATATCTAAGAGAACACTCAAAATGGCAGAAAACTCAAGCAGAGGAGATTAAAAAACAGAATGAAGAGATATCTGCAAAAAAGATTGCTATTTCACAAACTAAGGTAGAAAAGCTCAAGGTTCTGGAGTCTATGCAACAGGAGCGTAAGAAGCTTGAAAGCGAAGAGAAAATATATCAAACAGAGGTTTCGCAGGCAAGAGGTAAAGAGGAGCAGTTGCGTAAAGAACTACAGAATAAACAGCGACAGGCAAATCAGCTGAATAGTCAGATAGAAAAGCTTATTGCAGAAGAGGTGGCACGACAAGAACGTGAAGCTGAAGCAATAAGGTTGGCAGAAGCAGCAAAGAGAGCAGAGAAAGAGAAAAAATCAGAAAAAAGATCTGATACCGAAGAAAAGGCTGTTGTAAAAGAGAAAGAAACAGGCACAAGCAGAGCTGTTACACCTAAAATTGAATCTGGTGCAAGCACAGCCTCAACCGAAAGTTTCAACCTTTCTAAAAATTTTGCATCCAACAGAGGCAAACTGCCAATGCCTGTAACCGGAACATCTTCAGTTGTAGGTAGTTTTGGAACAAAACAGCACAAAGAGTGGAATGTAACTACAAATAGTAATGGTATAGATATTCAGGCAGAACGAGGAGCAGATATTCGTTCAGTATTTGATGGCGAGGTATCTAAAGTGTTCTCATTTCCAGGGTCTAATACTTGTGTAATAGTTCGTCATGGCGATTATTACACTTTCTACGCAAACATATTCGACCTTTTTGTTAAACAGGGAGATAAAGTAAAAACAGGTCAATCGCTGGGCAGAATATTTACAGACCCGGATACAGGTGTATCTACTATGCATTTTCAGTTATGGCAGAAAACAACTAAGCTTAATCCTGCACCATGGCTTAGTAGATAGATCGTTGTTTTTTCGTGAAGAACTAAAATATTAATAGAAACTATATAACTAATAATCATGTCTTTGAAAAATCGTTTAATTGTAATGAACTTCCTCCAGTTTGCAGTCTGGGGAGCCTATCTCACCTCCATGTCGCGTTATCTCGGGCCGGCAGGAATGGGTGCATATATTGGTGTTTTTTACTCTGTTCAGGGTATTGTCTCAATTTTTATGCCTGCTCTTATAGGTATTATAGCCGACCGGTGGGTGCCTGCTCAAAAACTATTAGGCATATGTCATCTTCTGGCTGCAGTCTTTATGTCATCAGCAGGGTTGTATGCAATTAACAGTAGTGGTAGTGTGTCATTTGCAATATTCTTTACACTATATACATTAAGTGTGGCTTTTTATATGCCTACTCTAGCACTTTCAAATTCTGTAGCATATACAATTTTGGATAGAGCAGGATTAGATACAGTTAAAGCTTTTCCCCCAATCAGAGTGTTTGGTACAATAGGTTTTATCTGTACTATGTGGCTAGTTGATATATTAGGATATCAAACAACTCCTATGCAGTTTATTATTAGTGCTTTAATAGGGGTTCTGCTTGGATTGTATTCTTTTTCACTTCCCAATTGCCCGGTAAGTACTGATACTAACGATAAGACTTTAGCACAGCGCTTGGGACTTGATGCTTTTAAATTGTTTAAACAGAGAAAGATGGCGCTTTTCTTTATATTCTCTATGTTGTTGGGTGTATCACTTCAAATAACTAATGGTTTCGCAAATCCGTTTATCGCAAGTTTCGAGGCTAACCCGCTTTATGCAAATAGTTTTGGAGTACAACACTCAAACATACTTATTTCGCTTTCGCAAATATCCGAAGCACTTTGTATATTGTTAATCCCATTCTTCTTAAGCAGATTCGGAATAAAAAAGGTTATACTTATTGCTATGTTTGCATGGGTACTGAGATTTGGCCTTTTTGGACTTGGTAATCCCGGAGGGGGACTCTGGTTACTGATTACATCTATGTTGGTATATGGGGTTGCATTCGATTTCTTTAATGTGTCAGGTTCTCTGTTTGTTGATAAGGAGACACCGCATCATATACGCTCAAGTGCTCAGGGAATGTTTATGCTAATGACAAACGGAGTTGGTGCTACTATCGGCACATTAGGGGCTCAGATGGTTGTTAATAAATTTACTTCATGGCAAGATATTACTGTAAATGGAGAGGTTAAATCTCTTATGGTGGGAGACTGGCCATCGGTTTGGTTTATTTTTGCCGGATATGCTCTTGTTGTTACAGTTCTTTTTGCTATTCTATTCAAATATAAACATAAGCCTGTTCTAGATAGGAACTAAACCATAAAATAAGAGGGAATCACAATGTGACTCCCTCATTTAAAAAGACAGATGTGTTTATTTAGTTTTCCACTAAAGGCATCATTACAGTTGTTTTAAGATCACCGTTTTTAAGGAAATCCGAAGCAAACTGTTTAATATCTTCAGCAGTTACACTGTTTACAATCTTTAAATAGTCGGTGTGACTATCCTCGTTATAAAAATATTTAGTGTTAAGAGTGCTAACCCAATATCTGTTTTCTTTAAGATTCTCATCGTAGCTCTTGTTCATATACTCCTTAACTTTATTGAAATCGCTTTCACGTGGACCATCGCTTGCAATTAAGTTAAGTTCTCTTAGTATTATACTATTTAAGTGAGACATCTTATCAGGATCTGTATCAAACATAATTTGCAATATAGTTTGACCTTCAGGGTAACGCGATATTGATCCACCTGAGTAAACACCATATGTTCCACCTTCGTCTTCACGCACTTTCTCTGTATATACAATATCAAGTATCTGATCAAACATGCTCATTAATATCTGATTCTTTAAAGAACGTTCTATAGTTCCTGAAACAGAGTTAAATACAGAAGCTTTAGGATTTTGCATTTCACGTTTAAATATGTTCTCAATATTACCTTTTTTGATATCCATTGGAACCTTTATGAATTCACCCTTTGTAGCCATTCCTGGCAAAGATCCTAAATACTGCTCAATAACAGGCTTAACTTCGTCTTCATTTATGTTGCCAACAAATGTAAAAACAAAACTTCCGGGGTTACTAAACAATTGCTCATACATAGTCATTATCTTGTTGTAATCAAGATTTTTAATGTCATCAGCCTTAACTCTCAATGAAAGCGGATTATCGCCATATAACGAATAGTTTATAGAGTCGCTAAACGCAACCATCGGTTCTGCCTCTTGGTTTCTTAACATTGACTCTCTACGTTGAGCATATGATAAAAATGCATCATTATCTTTGCGGGGAGAGGTAAAGTATAGGTAAACCAACTGCATCATTGTTTCAAAATCTTTTATTGATGATGAACCAGAGAAGTTTTGGGTTGTAAGAGAAACAGATGGTGAAGCAGATGCTGTTTTTCCAGCCAATACTTTTGGAATATCGGTAGCACTGAAGTTTCCAACACCTCCAAGGGTAATAATTGAGCTCATCATTTTGCTGTTAAGCGGATCCTGTATGGCATATTGAGAAAAACCACCTACACTGCTGGCAGTCATAAGTATTTCGTCATTCTTAAAATCTGTATTTTTAAGTATAACCTTGATGCCATTTTCCAGAGTCCAAACAGTTGCATCCATAACTTCATCTCTCTCTTCAGACACAACCTTTCCAGGAGTTGGTGGGTTAGAAACAAGAGGTTCATCTATAACTTCGCCTGTGTAGGGCTCAATTTCTTCACTTCTCACACTGTTTAATACAGCTTTCAAGCTTTCTTCTGATGGGTATACAAGATTTTCTTTGTCTGGTCCGGTAATTGCAATAACAATATTTTCATCACCTATAAGTTGTTTTATAGTCTGATTTATTGCTTCAACAGGAATGTTAGGAGCTACAGCTTGTATAAACTGATATTCAAACTCAATACCCGGAATAGGTTCGCCATCAGTAAATGCCCTAACATACTCTTCAGAATATGACGAGTTTCTCTGTTTATCGCGATTGTTATATGAGTCCTCATATCTTTTCAAGATATTAGTTCTGGCAATCTCATACTCCCCAGCTGTAAAACCAAATTGCTTGGCCCTTTCAGTTTCACGAATCATAGCAGCAAGAGCATCTTCAATTTTGTCTTCAGCGCTTCCAGCAACAACAGTCCACGCATCTTTTGTTTTTGCAACAAAATAGTCGCCATCATACGCATAAGCAGAGGTAAAAGGAGCATCAGGCTTTTGTAGAATTTCATCAAATCTCTGATTCATCATTGATGAAGCAGCATTTAAAATATACTGAGTCAGATATCCAGCTTGAGTGTTTTTTAGCTCTTCAGGCATAGCATCATGTTTATAAAACATCATGATACTAGCACTTCTTGCCTCCTTGTCAGTTGCGATAGCTACTATAGGCTCTTTGTTGTCGGGAACAGGATAAAACTCACGCTCAGCTCTCTCTGAGTCTAGTTTTATTGGAGAAAACAGATCAATAACTTTTTGTTCCATCTCATCAACATTAAAGTCGCCAACAACAATAATTCCCTGCAAATCGGGGCGATACCATTTATGGTAATAAGCTCTGATCTCTTCAGGTTTGAAGTTGTTAATCACATCAATACTACCAATTGGCATTCTGTGAGCATACTTGCTTTCGGGGTACATTTTTGGGAGCAATTGATCCCAAAGTCTCTGCTGTGCACCACCTCTAGTTCGCCACTCTTCGCGTATAACACCACGCTCACTTTCCAACTCCTCCTCTTCAAGAGCAATAGCAGCCGACCAGTCGTGTAGAACCAGCAATGCCGAATCCATAAGATTAGCATTTGTGGTAGGAATGTTGGTTAAAAAGTATACAGTTTCATCAAATGATGTGTAAGCATTTATATTTGTACCAAACTTAACGCCATTGTCCTGCAGGTAGTTAAGCATGCTTTTGCCGGGAAAGTTTTTTGTTCCATTAAAAGCCATATGCTCCAGAAAGTGAGCAAGTCCTGCCTGATTGTCTTCTTCCTGCATCGAGCCTACACGTTGAGCAATATAAAAGTCGGCTCTGTTTTCGGGAAGTGAGTTTTGACGAATGTAGTAAGTAAGGCCATTTTCAAGTTTTCCTGTTCTAACTGCCGGATCAACCGGTAGAACAGGGTTTTGTTGTGCAAATGCAGTAACACCTATTACAAGAAGTAATAAGGTAATAATTTTCTTTATCATATATTATTTGTTTGAATTATAGCTAAATTCTGTCTAATACAATTTTTATTAAATCTTCAATCGATCCAGAATAATCGGTGTCAGATTTAAGAGCAACACGGTTGGCTATAATTGTGCAAACAGTCATAGCTTTGTGCCCCATTAGCTTAGATAATCCTGCTATTGCAGAACTTTCCATTTCATAATTAGTAATTGAGTATTCTCCAAAACGGAAAGATTCAATCTTTGAATTAAGATCAGGATCAG
>CAYZHS010000032.1:0-12788 GCA_964478295.1 uncultured Proteiniphilum sp.
TTTGTATCTCCGCGGAAGCGGGGGGATTCGAACCCCCGGTACAGTTACCCGTACGACAGTTTAGCAAACTGTTGGTTTCAGCCACTCACCCACACTTCCTTTTGGTAATTTTGCTGAAATCGGATGCAAATATACATGATTGTTTTCAACTTTTCAAAGAAAAACAGTATTTTAAATACGAATATACTATTTTTGTGCCTCCGTCAAATGCAAGCTGCTAAAAAACTAACCAATGGAACTGGCTAATAAAAAGATAAATAGAAAAAAAACTGTTATATTGAGTGTCTCCATTTTACTATTACTGATAGTTGCTTCTGCAGCTATTTTGTATAGAATGGTGTTTAAACAAATCGAGTTGACAGATACTGTATATATATATATTGATAAAAACAGCGATTATGACGAGGTGGTTGACCAACTGAATGAAAAAATGGAACTACCCAATGAGGATGTTTTTAGATTGCTTGCAGAAAAAATGAACTACCCAAGCTTGGTAAAAACCGGCAGATACGCCATTGAAGATGGCATGACAATGCCTGAAATTATTCGCAGACTACGTTCAGGGAGTCAAACACCGATTAATCTCACCTTTAATAATATCAGAACAATTGAAGACCTGGCTGGAAGGTTCTCTTCTCAACTGATGATTGACAGCGTAACTATAACCAGTTTTCTTAATGACAGTTCAGTTGCAAAAAGCTATGGATTTAACGAACAAACCTTTAGTGCGATGTTTATTCCAAATACATATGAGATATACTGGGACTCGAGCGTTGAGAACCTTGTAAAAAGAATGAAAAAAGAGTATGATTCATTTTGGAATAGTAGTCGCATAGCAAAAGCAGAAAAGCTGGGTCTTTCGCCAATTGAAGTTTCTACTCTTGCCTCTATAGTGGAAGAAGAGGCTACTTATGCAGATGAATACCCTATTGTTGCAGGATTATATATTAACAGATTAAACAGAGGAATGCGGCTAGAAGCAGATCCAACCGTAAAGTTTGCTGTTGGCGACGCTTCGTTAAGAAGGATATTATTCAAACACCTAGAGGTTGAGTCTGCTTATAATACGTATAAAATAGACGGGCTGCCACCTGGACCAATTCGCATACCATCTACCATATCTATTGATGCCGTACTTTCACCTGCACAGCATAAATATATATTTATGTGTGCAAAAGATGATCTTTCGGGAAGGCACAATTTTGCAGTAACTCATGCTGAGCATGCTAGAAATGCAAGGGCCTATCAAAGAGCATTAAATGAAAGGGGGATATATTGATTTTATTTTGCACAGAATTTTCAGCTTATTATTATAGCCAGATTCTGTTTATTAAATTATAAAACCTTTTGCTGATAAAATTAGCAACATTCCTTATCAATATGAAACATCTAATTCAACACTTCCTGATTGGCCTAATTGTCTTTACCACTCAATTTTGGCAGAGTAATCTATATGCCCAATTAAAATTTTCGGACTCAAAAGGAGCCATCGGTATAACCTATTCGGGCTTAGGAGATAATTTCAGTTACTATTTTCAAGATGTAATAGGAGGAGGGAGTTATTCTGGTAAAGGATATAATTCTTTGGGAGTTACATATCTACTACCCCTCACAAAAAGTTTAGAGATTGAGACAGGACTCTCTTACAGTAAGTATAAATATGAATTCAGCAATGCTTCACTCGGTCCTGATACCCCTGAACCCTACAAAGTAACTAATACAATAATAGATATACCTGTTTCTGCCCGATGGACAATTTTCAAATACTTCTTCCTGAACGGAGGTTTGCTACTAGGTATAGATGTAGAAAAAAAGAATCATTTAGACGATCAGACAGGAATTGGTGCTTTGATAGGAGTGGGTGCAAAATATGAGCTTAAAAATACCCCCGTGGGATTGTTTGTTAACCCATATTATAAAATCCATAGCCTGATTCCATTTTCTACGGAAAAATATCATCTTCGCACTGATGAGAGCGGCTTCCGTTTTGGTATTGTTTATTATATTCGATGAAATTCCTTTTATTAAAATATGGCCTAATGACTATTTCTTTCAATTAGCTGATAGTATAAAACTTCTAAGAAGTCAAAACAACTATATAACTATTAAATAAATCTTTTGCTCCAGCCTTCTCCTTACCTCGCTCTTACCAACTCCTGCCTCTCCTTATAAAATTATAAGGAGAGGCAGGAGTTGGTAGGGATTTGGTAGGGACTTGCCACATACTAGGCAAGAAAAAAATATGGTAAAGACTGGAAGTTAATTTCTTATTAAAACTCTATTTTATCGGGGTGAACACCTGTGCGGTGACTTTTATCCAATTCATCAATTTGCAGCATCTCTTGTTGTGTAAGCTCAAAATTGAATATGTCGAAATTTTCGGCTTGTCTCTCTCTACTAGAAGATTTTGGTATTGACACAATACCCTTTTGAATATTCCATCGAAGCACAACTTGGGCGGGCGACTTTCCATAGTTACTCCCTATTGATATTAGAATATTTTCTTTCAACAATGGAACTTTACTGCTGCCAAGAGGACTCCAGGCTTCGGTTATAATATTCAGTTTCTTGCAATAATCTACAACCTCTTGCTGAATGAGATATGGATGTAGTTCCATCTGATTTACAACCGGCAAAATGGTCGCATCTTTTAACACCTCTTGCATGTGATGTATCAAATGGTTGCTTAAACCAATAGCTCTTACTCTTTCGGTACTGTATATTTTCTCCATCTTCTTCCAAGTTGAGCTAAGCATACCCTTAACCGGCCAGTGAACAAGATAAAGATCGATGTAGTTTAGTCCCAAATTCTTTAAACTACCTTCAAAAGCCTCCTCTATCTGATCATTCAGAATATCTGTTCCCCACAATTTTGTTGTTACAAATATCTCCTCACGGGGAATTCCACTTTCGCGTATTGCTTTTCCTACAGGCTTTTCGTTCATATACAGTGTTGCTGTATCAATATGGCGATAACCAATTTCCAAAGCATTTCTTACTGCCCTGTACACATCATCATCGGTGTGGCCTATTTTATATGTACCAAGTCCAAGAACAGGTATCTCTACCCCATTATTTAATTTTATTTTCTCCATTTTATTAAAACTTTCAGATGCTACTTAACCGCCTTCAAGCGATTAATAACCATCTCTTTATCATTATGTATCTGCTTTACCAGCGCCTCCATTGTACTAAACTTAACATCGCCGCGAATAAAATCGATAAACTCTACTTTAAGAGACTGGTCATAGAGATCGCCGTTAAAATTAAAGATATTAACCTCTACACTCACCTCCGGGTCGTCGTGCAGTGTTGGTCTTTTTCCAATATAGAGCATCCCTTCATATATTATATCTCTTATATGCACCAACACTGCATATACACCCAACTTGGGAATAACTTTAAACCTCTCCCATGATCTAATGTTTGCAGTAGGAAAACCAATGGTTCTACCCACTTGATAGCCCTCTACTATTTTACCGGATAATGTATAATTATATGATAAGAGAAAATTTGCTTTCTCAATGTTACCCTCATGGAGCAATCGGCGAATCTTAGTAGAGCTCACACCCTCACCATTTATCTTATACTCCTCAGCTTCAACCACATTAACACCAATCTCCTTGCCATACTTTTCATATTCAGGAAACCCATCTTCTCTGTTATGCCCAAACCGATGGTCGTAACCCACAATTAAAGTATGCAGCCCTATGTCATCTTTCAGCACCTGACTCATGAAATCCTTAGCGGACAATTGTGAAAGATGAGAAGTAAACGGAAGACTTATGCAGTAATCGACGCCGGTTGACTTAAGCAGTTCAACTTTTTCTTCGTACCCGCATAGAAGCGCAGGCTGATAATCTGCCTGAAGCACTTTTCGAGGGTGAACAGGGAATGTTATTACAGCTGAAGGGAGTCCCTCTTTCTTAGCTACCTCCCTAACCTGTTTTAAAAGATGGCGGTGTCCTGTATGTACTCCATCGAAAAATCCGATAGTACCCACAAAAGACCCACCCATTATACTCTTGCCAGTTAGATCAATAAGTTCCAAAACAAACTATTTAATATGGTTTTTTGTTATCACTAAACGCCTGACAACTACTTTTGGTTTAAAACAAAAAAAAAAGAGCTGCGGGCTTATAAATTGTAAATTTAGTAATTAAATTAATGACTAATTACATTATTTCAATATCTTTGTATTTGATAAATTGGAAAAAACTAGTTTAATTATATTAATAGTAAGACATGAGAAATAATTTTATTTTAATTTGTACAATTGTAATGATTGCATTAACAACTTCTTGTGAGAGGCAACCTGAGCACAACAAACTTACCCAACAAGAGATTAATGATGGATGGGAGCTTCTGTTTGATGGCACAACATTAAATGGCTGGCGTGACTATAATGGTGAAACTTTAACTGCACCATGGTTTGCAGAAGACGGTATGATTCAAGCCAAAGGCGAAGGTGCCGATGAGCATGGTTATATTGTAACTGAAAAAGTATATGAGAATTTTGAGATGGTGTGGGACTGGAAAATTGCCGATGGTGGCAATAGTGGTGTACTATATCATGTAGTGGAACACCCTAAATTTGCTGTTCCTTATGTAACAGGACCGGAGTATCAGCTTATTGACGAGCTTAACTTCCCTCAACCTCTTGAAGATTGGCAGAAAACTGCAGCCGACTACGCTATGTACACTACAGATCCTGAGAAGACAGTAATTAAACCTGCAGGTGAGTGGAACACATCTAAAATAGTTTTCGACAATGGTCATGTTGAGCATTGGTTGAATGGCGAAAAGGTGGTTGAGTTTGAAGCTTGGACTGAAGATTGGTTTGCTCGTAAAAATAGCGGCAAGTGGGAAAATGCACCTGAGTATGGTTTAGCTCGCAAAGGTGTAATCTGCCTTCAGGACCATGGATCGGCAGCTTGGTTCCGCAATGTGAAGATTAAAGAACTTCCACGCAAGACTAAAGAGGTGAACCTGTTTAATGGTGAAGATCTTCATGGCTGGGAGGTTTATGGAACAGAAAAATGGTATGTTGAAGATGGACTATTGGTATGCGAAAGTGGTCCCGACAAACAATATGGCTATTTAGCTACACGTGAATATTACGATGATTTTGATCTGTCTGTAGAGTTCAAACAAGAAGCAGACGGTAATTCAGGAGTATTTATCCGCTCATTTATTGAACCAGTTGCTTTAGTTAACGGATGGCAAGTTGAAGTTGCTCCTAAAGGACACGATACAGGCGGTATATATGAATCGTATGGTCGCGGATGGCTTGTTCAGATTGAAGATGAGAAAGAAGAAATTTTGAAAGAAGGTGACTGGAACACACTACGAATACTAGTTCAAGGTGACAACGTTAAAACTTTCTTGAATGGTGAAGAGATGGTTGATCTTACCGACGAAAAGATTGGTAAGGCACAAGGAAGAATAGCACTGCAAATACATGATGGTGGTGGTATTAAAGTACTTTGGAGAAATCTGAAACTTCAGACATTATAAATATAAAGAGCAGAAAACTTTTGAAGAGGGAGAGGACATTGCGGTTCTCTCCCTCTTTTTTTATTTGGCACTGTTATTGTAGTTATAAATAATAGATAGGGTAAGAATATATTATCTGTAGTTTTTTCAAAAAAAACGCTCTATCTTTGTAATATTAACTCACTTAAAGCAAAGAATGACAGAAAAGAACGAATTATTACAGAATATTATAGATGGTATTCAAGAGAAAAAAGGTAAAAACATTAACACTTTGAGTTTAAAAGGAGTCACAGGTGCAATATGTGATTATTTTGTAATATGCGAAGGCAATACTCCTACACAGGTGTCGGCATTAGCTGAATCGGTTGAAAAGATTGTAAAGGACAACACTCACGAAAGCCCTATAAGAGTACAAGGAAAGCAACAATCGGAATGGATTGGCATGGATTACGGAGATATTATTGTACACATCTTCGTTCCTGAACTAAGAAGTTTCTACAATTTAGAACATCTATGGGAAGACGCAATTTCTGAACGTATTCCTGCAATTGACTAAAACTTATTTCCTAAGAAATTGTTACTTATACTTCAGAAACAACTTTTGTAAGATAAAAAACAGATGAGCAGTACGAATAAAAATAATCAAAAAGGTAAACAACCTACAATGCGTCCGAAGTTGGGAGGAAATACAAACCCCAAACGCCCTTTCAATCCATATTGGGTATATGCCATTGTATTGGCAATATTAATGGGAATGTGGTTTTTTGGACAAGACAATACTGTAAAAGAAGTTACATGGTCGCAATTTCAGGAATATGTAAAAGAAAACCGTGTAAAAAGCATTGTTATTTATAACAATAAAGAAACAGCAGAAGCAATTATAAGAGATGAATCTGTAGATCATGTTTTTGGAAGCACCTTAAGAGCTGGCAGAACACCCGTAATTTTAGTAAAAGGTCCGTCGCCCGATGCTATATCTGAATATATAGATTTAGTAAAAAGTGAAGAGAAATATGACATTGAAGTGCGATTTGACACTACCTCTGAATTGTGGGGAGTTTTAATTACATTTATGCCATTTCTTCTATTAATAGTATTCTGGATTTGGATGATGCGCAGAATGCAAGGTGGTGCCGGTGGAGGCAGCGGCGGCGTATTTAACGTGGGCAAATCTAAAGCACAACTATTTGATAAAGATTCAAGCCAAAAAGTCACATTTAAAGATGTGGCAGGATTGTCTGAAGCCAAAGAAGAAGTTCAGGAGATAGTGGAGTTTTTAAAGAGTCCCAATTTATACACAAACCTTGGAGGAAAAATTCCTAAAGGCGCACTCTTAGTTGGTCCTCCAGGAACAGGAAAAACCTTACTGGCTAAAGCAGTGGCAGGAGAAGCAAACGTTCCGTTTTTCTCCATATCAGGTTCAGACTTCGTAGAGATGTTTGTTGGGGTTGGTGCTTCGCGAGTAAGAGATCTTTTCCGTCAAGCTAAAGAGAAATCTCCATGCATAGTGTTTATTGATGAGATAGATGCTGTGGGAAGAGCAAGAGGGAAGAATACCAATTTTGGATCGAATGACGAGCGCGAAAACACACTAAACCAACTCCTTACCGAGATGGATGGATTTGGGTCTAACAGCGGTGTAATTATTCTTGCAGCAACTAACCGTGCAGATGTTCTAGACAAAGCACTATTACGTGCAGGCAGGTTTGACAGACAGATTTATGTAGAACTACCCGACTTAAACGACCGTAAGGAGATCTTTAAAGTACATTTGCGCCCCATAAAAATTGATGAGTCTATTGATGTAGAGTTTCTGGCACGCCAGACACCGGGATTTTCGGGCGCTGACATTGCAAATGTATGTAATGAGGCTGCTCTTATAGCTGCAAGAAACAAGAAAAAATTTGTTCAGAGAGAAGACTTCATGAGTGCTGTTGACCGTATTGTGGGTGGTCTTGAAAAGAAAAACAAGATAATTACACAAGACGAAAAGAAATCAATTGCTATACACGAAGCAGGACACGCTACACTCAGCTGGTTTCTGGAACATGCAAACCCATTAGTGAAGGTTACAATTGTTCCGAGAGGTAAGGCTCTTGGTGCAGCATGGTATCTGCCAGAAGAGAGACAGATTACAACCAAAGAGCAGATGCTTGATGAGATGTGTGCTCTACTAGGAGGACGTGCTGCTGAAGAGGTGTTTATTGGAGAGATTTCATCGGGAGCAATGAACGACCTTGAACGAGTAACCAAACAGGCTTATGCAATGATTACCTACATGGGTATGAGTGAAAAGCTGGCTAATTTGAGCTACTACGATTCAACTGGACAAGAATATCAGTTTTCTAAACCATACAGTGATGATACAGCTAAGCTAATAGATTCGGAAGTAAAAGCAATGATTGCCGGTCAGTATGAAAGGGCAAAGCAGATTCTAAATGATAAAAGATCGGGACATAACAAGCTGGCTAGCATTCTTCTTGAAAAAGAAATTATATATGCACACGATTTAGAAGAGATTTTTGGTAAACGCCCATGGGTATCTCGTTCTGAAGAGATACTTGAAAAAAGAGAAGATAGCACTAAAAATGAGCTGGATGAGATTAAACCGGTAGGATCTAACGAGAATATATTTATTCACACAGAAGATGAAACCGAAGAGGAAGATAAGATAAATAAAGAATAAGAGTGATAGACAATTTTAATACCACTTAATTTCAACACCTAACGGACTGGTTTTCAACACTCAGTCCGTTTTTTATTCTATATACTAAAACCACATTTCACTTCTGACATTTATGCCTACCGAACAATACTCTTCATATATCGTTATATATCATAAACTATAAAATAGATGAAAATATGAAAACGTTTCAGTTTTATGTCATCACAAGTGTTTTAGCAATTGCTTTGGTTAGTTGTAATAACTCTAAAGCACAGAATAACGAAAACAACTCAAAAAACAGTACAAATATGAATTTCGAAAAAGTAGAATTACCTTATGCAACCGATGCCCTTGAGCCGGTTATCAGTAAACAAACAGTAGAACTGCACTATGGCAAACACCATCAGGCGTATGTAGACAATTTGAAAAAATTGGTAGTAGGAACAGAATTTGAAAATGCCGACCTGGAAACTGTTGTTAAGAAAAGCGATGGTCCAATTTTCAACAATGCAGGACAGATTTTAAACCATAACATCTACTTTACATCATTTAAAAAAGATGGTGGTGGTGAACCAAAGGGCAAACTTGCCGAGGCAATAAAAGAGCAGTTTGGATCTTTTGAAAAATTCAAAGAAGAATTTAATGCTGCAGGTGTAGGTGTATTTGGTTCAGGATGGGTGTGGCTTGCAAAAGATGCTAACGGAACTCTTTCGATTAATAAAGAGAGCAACGCTGGCAACCCAATTACTAAAGGACTAACTCCAATATTAGGTTTCGATGTATGGGAACACTCATACTATCTGGATTACCAGAATCGTCGTGCTGAGCACTTACAGGAAATCTGGAAAATTATTGACTGGGAAGTTGTAGGTGCACGTTACTAATCTTACTTAGATATAGGCGCACTTATAAGCTTAAACATTGTATAATAAAAAATGGAGTGGATGTTTATTTCCACTCCATTTTTTATTGTTTTAGTTTGAAATTTAAGCACCAATTTTGCTGATTATTCTAATGCTCTGTTTATTACTTGAGCATAATACCTGTCAGCATCCTGCCGGAGTGAACCGTTTGTCTT
This sequence comes from uncultured Proteiniphilum sp., assembly GCA_964478295.1. Taxonomy (GTDB): domain Bacteria; phylum Bacteroidota; class Bacteroidia; order Bacteroidales; family Dysgonomonadaceae; genus Proteiniphilum. The sequence goes on from CAYZHS010000032.1 coordinate 9,240, forward strand.
CTAGCAGAAAAAAAGAGTTCTTGCTTTTCGAATGTACATAACTCTGTAGTTTCAATATTTTGTTCTGAAACACCAAGGTCTATAAGTTCACGTCTGTTAATCTCTTTGAGGTTTATATGACATTTTGATGTGCTATATTTTCTAGTACATACTTCAGAATCTGTTAAATCAATTCCATTTTGCTTAAACTCTTCAATTACCTCATCGCCAACCTCATAATTTCTCATGCTGATTGCAGGTCCTATACCAACAATCATATCTCCGGGAGAAGCGCTATACTGATCTTTCATAGCAGTAATGGTATTACGTACAATTCCTCCTGATGTACCTTTCCATCCAGCATGAATAGCTGCAATTGCTTTGCTCTTTCTGTCGAAAATCAGTATAGGCACACAATCTGCTGTATTTACGCAAAGAAACTTCTCTCTTATATCTGTTATTACTGCATCTACACCGTACATTACTTCAATTGAAGCGGAATGCTCTAAGTTAAGAAACTCCTCATCAATTTTTAAAACCCTTGTTCCATGTGTTTGATGAGGAATTATAAAGTCGCTCATCTTCATATAAAACATTTGTGCAAGAATCTTACGGTTTTCATAGATGTTAAGGGGACTATCGTCAGAAAAATTTCCCATATTGAATGAGGAGTATGAACCGTTACTTACACCCCCTATCCTAGTGGTTGAGAAATGAACAATCTCATCTATCTTGCTTAACTGATCAAATTGCAGTAAATTATTATATTGAGGATGTTGTTTCATCATATTCTTCATCTTCAGGAGAAATAAAATCCTCCTCAGGTTCAAATTCAAGTGATGATATATCTAGGTTTCTGTGAACTATAACATCACGTGAAACCATCTTAGGCGTATACTCTTCTGTATTGATCTCTTTCCATATCATATCTTTTAATTTTGATATACCCTTTCCTGTAACAGAAGAGATAAAGACATGGGGTAAATCGGGGAGTTCTTTTGATATTTCATCGATCAACTCCTCATCAAGCATATCAGATTTAGATATTGCCAGTAGATGCGTTTTATCCAGCATCTCCTGATTATATTCTTTTAGTTCATTTAAAAGGATATTGTATTCATTCTTAATATCATCACTATCGGCAGGTATGATAAACAACAGAATTGAATTCCTTTCTATATGGCGTAGAAAACGCAGTCCCAATCCCTTCCCTTCACTTGCTCCTTCAATAATACCTGGTATATCTGCCATAACAAATGATTTACCATCATGATAGCTAACTATACCAAGATTAGGAACAAGAGTTGTGAAAGGATAATCGGCAATTTTGGGTTTTGCGGCAGAAACAACTGACAGAAGGGTAGACTTGCCGGCATTTGGCAATCCCACCAAGCCAACATCGGCTAACAGTTTAAGCTCCAATATTATCCATCTCTCTTCAAACGGTTCGCCCGGTTGTGCATATCTGGGAGCCTGATTTGTAGAAGATTTAAAATTCACATTACCAAGTCCACCTCTACCCCCTTTAAGTAAAACTACCTCTTCTCCATCCTCAGTAATATCGCATATGTAATCGCCGGTGTGTGCATCGTAAACCACAGTTCCGCATGGCACCTCAATGACCTTACTTTCGCCTTTTTTACCAAAACGTTGTCCCCCTGACCCACCTTCGCCATGTCCTGCAAATATATGACGCTGGTATCTAAGGTGAAGCAAAGTCCAGTAATTACGGTTGCCCCTCAGTATAACACTACCACCGTCGCCACCATCTCCTCCGTCGGGACCACCTTTAGGAACATATTTTTCTCTGCGGAAATGTGCAGATCCACGTCCTCCCTTACCGGAACGACAAAATATTTTTACGTAATCTACAAAATTAGTTTCCGCCATATCTGTTTTTTTAAGCTAGTAACCTGTCAATAATGGTTGTAATAGAGTCAAATATTTCATCTACACTACCCATACCAGGTACACGAACAAGTTTTCCCTGCTCCATATAGAAATTCTTTAGTGGCTCTGTCTGCTCACGATAAACATTTAACCTCTTTTCAACAGTTTCTCTGTTATCATCTGATCTTCCGGAAATTTCACCTCGCTTGAGAATGCGGTTTATTAGTTCCTCCTCCTCTACTTCGAGACTAACAACGATGGTAACTTTCTCATCATGCTTATCCATCATTACATCAAGAGCCTTGCCTTGCGCTATTGTTCTGGGAAATCCATCGAGAATAAAACCTTTTACTCCATTTCTCTTCTCCATTAAATCGTTGAGTTTGGAGATCATCACCTCATCAGGAATAAGATTTCCATTTGAAATGTATGAGTCGGCTATTTTGCCGAATTCTGTTCCTGCTTCTATTTCTGCGCGAAGCATATCGCCTGTTGAAACATGTTCCAATCCATATTTTTCAGTCAATTTCTGACTTTGTGTTCCTTTCCCTGATCCGGGTGCTCCAAAGATAATTATATTCAACATAAGTTTTTGACAATCATTAAACCTGCAAATATACACAATTTAGCTGGTTTTAGTATCACATTGACACTCATTATTCATTTTTTAGGTACTTTTATTGCTTATTGATATTCACAAAAAGTTATATTAATTTAATTTAACTACACATCGTGAGATATCTGTTATTATAAGTAAGGTGCTAAGTTGAACTAACTACTTCTTAGGAACGTTTATTAGTTAATATTGACCAATAAAAGAAACTACAAATCTATAATTTTGAATAATATGAACAATGACAATTTTAAACAAAAGACACATGAGTTGCTTGATGAACTAAAAGAGTTTATCAATAATTTAGAAAAAAAAGCTGATGAAATAGCTGAAGATGCTAAAGAAGAATATTACGAACAACTTAACAACTTAAAAGGGATAAGAGACAAACTGGCCTCTAAACTGGAAAAGTATGAGGGAATTTCTGATACTAAATGGGATGTTATAAGAGATAGTGCTTCTAATTTCTTTTCTGCTGTTGGTGAATCATGGAGAGAAAACTTCAGTAAGATAACTGATGCATTTAAGAAAGAGTGAGGTACCTGGCGGATTTGAACCGCCGTAACCGGTTTTGCAGACCGACGCCTAACCACTCGGCCAAGGTACCATATCGCATTATTCGGATGCAAATGTACTATATATTTTTTGACTAAAAAAATGTTCGGTAATTATTTTCAACTATATTACGATAAATCCGGACTACTTTTATGAGAAAAGCAAACGAAATGCATCGCTCACCTTAGAGACCTGTTTAATCTCTATAGATACTTTTTTATTAAAACCTTTTAGGTTATTAGCAGGAATAAGAATTCTGGAAAAGCCAAGCTTCTCAGCTTCCTGTATGCGTTGCTCTATACGGTTAACGGGACGAATTTCACCCGACAAACCAACCTCTCCACAGAGGCAGGTGTCATTATCTATTGCCATATCTAAGCTAGACGACAGAACAGCACTTATAACCGAAAGATCCATTCCTGGGTCATTAACTCTAAGTCCACCGGCTATATTCAGAAACACATCTTTTTGTGCCAGCTTAAAACCGGCTCTTTTTTCGAGTACAGCTAGCA
>CAYZHS010000033.1:0-8956 GCA_964478295.1 uncultured Proteiniphilum sp.
TGAGGTACCTCTCGATCCGGATTTTGTACTTCCAATTGGCAAGGCAGATATCAAAAGAGAAGGGAAAGATGTAACTGTTGTAACTTATGGACGTATGCTTGAGAGAGTTATGCAGGCAGCACAAGAAGTGCATGAGGCTGAGGGAGTTGATGTTGAAGTTGTTGACTTAAGAACTCTTACACCTCTGGATAAAGATGCTATAATACAGTCTGTTAAGAAAACTGGCAAAGTTCTCTTAGTTAACGATGCACATAAAACAAGTGGATTTATTGGTGAAGTAGCAGCAACAATTGCAGAAAGTGAAGCATTTGATTATTTAGATGGTCGAATTCTTCGTTTAGCAGGAGAGGATGTTCCTATTCCTTATAACCAAACTCTAGAAACTGCTATGATTCCAAGTGTAGAGCGCATAAGGAAATATATCCTCAGATTAGTCAATAACCGATAAAAACTGAGTGAATGGAAAATAAAAAAATGAGGGCAACACCTGCTGCAAGAACATTGGCTAAGCGTTTGGGTGTGAATCTTATAAGTGTAATTGGCACAGGTTACAAAGGACGGATTCACAAGGACGATGTAGCTGGCTTCAATTATGAAGACAAAACACATGTTTCTCCTCTTGCACAGCGTATAGCCGATACACATAATATAGACCTGAAAGGAGTAGTTGGAACAGGTTATCGAAATAAGATAATGAAGGACGATGTTCTTCAGTTTATTGAAGACCCTGAAATCAAATCACGCTTCATGCTGGATGATTACGGATATCAGATGGTTTCTACTGGTCCGGTTGCAACTAAAACAACTCCTGCGAAACAGGCAGATTCAACAAAAGCACAACCAATTAAAGAGACTGCTCTGGAAGGTGCTACTGAAACTATTCAGATGACACAGATGCGTAAGATCATATCAAAACGCATGTCAGAGAGCTATTTTGGAGCACCTACATTTATACAGACGTGGGAGATTGATATGACGGAACTTTTAGCACTTCGTAAACGACTCATTGATCCAATTATGGAGAAAACAGGTAAGAAGGTTACTGTAACCGACCTGATTTCTATGGCAGTCATAAAGACTTTGCCGAAACATAAGTATATCAATTCTAGTATGAATAAAGAGGCTACAGAGATAACATTCCATAATTATGTAAACCTTGGAATAGCCGTAGGATTAGATGAAGGATTGTTAGTACCTGTAGTAAAGGGAGCAGATAAGATGTCTCTTAGCGAGTTTGTAGTTGCAATGAAAGATTTAACAGAACGTACATTCTCTAAGAAGTTGCTACCTGATGAGCAGTCGGGAAGTACATTCACTATTAGCAATCTGGGGATGTATGGTGTAGATGAGTTTACAGCTATCATAAATCAGCCTAACTCAGCAATTTTAAGTGTTTCATCAACACAGCAAAGAGTAGTTCCGATTGATGGTGAAATAGCTATTCGCCCAATTATGAAGATTAGCCTCACTGCCGATCATAGAGTAATTGACGGACTTACTGCAGCTAAGTTTATGACTGATCTGAAGGCAGCAATGGAGGATCCCTTAACCCTGTTTATTTAAAGGGAAGATATATAATTTGCGAATACAATATTGTAAAAGCGTTCGCGAAATTGTAATTTTATAAAAGCAAATGACAACAGAAAATAAAAGATAGAATATGGCTTTTGAAGTAATAATGCCCAAAGCAGGTATAGACATGACCGAAGGGCAAATTGTAAAATGGTTGAAGAAAGAGGGTGATCCTGTAAAAGAGGGAGAGATCATTCTTGAGATTATGACCGATAAAACTACTATGGAGATTGAGGCAGAGGCCTCTGGAGTACTACTGAAAATTGTACACCATGACGATGAAACTGTACCAGTAACAACAGTAATTGGTTATATTGGTAATGAGAATGAGTCGGTAGACACACTGATGCCAGAAGAATTTAAGGATACAGGGGTTGAAGAGAGCGAAGATGATAAACGAATGATCCGACTCGAAGATAGTTATAATGTAGCTGTAATTGGAGGTGGACCTGCAGGCTACGTAGCCGCTATTAGGGCAGCTCAGTTGGGAGCTAAAGTAGCTATCGTAGAAAAGGGGATTTTCGGAGGTACATGTTTAAATGTGGGCTGTATTCCATCAAAAGCATATCTTAAGAATGTTGAAATAGTTGAACATATCAAAAACGCCGCATCAAGGGGAATCATTATAGAAAACCCTAAGATAAAGATTGATATGAATAAGGTTGTAGAGTTCAAGAATGGTGTTGTTAAAAAACTCACCAGTGGTGTAGAAGCTCTGCTAAAGGCCAACGGTGTAGATATCTATAAAGGATTTGGAAAAATCAATAAGAATAAAGATGTTGTTGTTGATGATAACCAGATAATTAAAGCTGATAAAATAATTCTTGCCGGTGGATCTAAGGTGTTTATGATTGATATTCCTGGCATAAAAAATGATAAAGTACTTACCAGCGATGATCTTCTTGGTATAAAAGAGGTGCCCGAAACAATGGTTGTTTTAGGAGGTGGAGTGATAGGTGCTGAAATGGGACTTTCATTTGCCGGTCTGGGCTCTAAGGTGATAATAGTTGAAATGCAGGATCATATAGTATCTATGTTCGACGATGATGTTACTGATGAGCTTACAAGATTAATAAAGAAGAAAGGAATTGAAGTTGTAACATCAGCAAAAGTTACAGAAGTAGTTGATAAGGGCAATAAACTTGAGATTAAAATTGAAGGTAAAGATTCAATTATTGCTGATAAAGCTCTACTTGCAATTGGAAGGGTTCCTGATTTAGAAGCTCTGGGAGAAGTTAAATTTGAGACCGAAAGAGGCAGAATTAAAGTCGACCAGTATATGGAGACTAGCGTCAAAGGCATTTATGCACCAGGCGATATAAATGGTATAAAGATGCTTGCACATGTGGCTTTCCGTATGGGTGAGGTGGCAGCAGAAAATGCTGTTAAAGGCAATCATCGTCAGGTAAAACTTCTTTCAACTCCTTCAGTTGTTTATACATTGCCGGAAGTGGCTATGGTGGGACTAACCGAAGCTCAGGCTCGTGAGAAGTATGGCGACGATATCAGAGTGGGACGTTTTAACTTTTCTGCAAACGGAAGAGCGCTTGCTTCAAGTGAATCGGATGGTTTTGTGAAGGTTATTGCCGATCATCGCTATGGAGAAGTGTTAGGTGTGCATATACTTGGTCCATCTGCAGCTGAACTTATTACTCAAGCTTCATTGATTATGGAGATGGAGATAACAGTTGAAGAGGTCGTAAACACTATTTATGGTCACCCAACTTATTCAGAGGCAATATTTGAAGCATTTGCCGATGTATTAGGTGAGGCAGTACATATCATGCCTAAGAAAAAGAAGTAATATAAAATTTGGCAAAATGCCATAAAGTGTTTTATTTTACCCAATATAACCCGATTTGAGATTAAATTCAGATCGGGTTATTATAATTGATAAAGTATAATTGTTTAATATTCAGATTAATTTATTGCATATAATATGATTTACATTGTAAATAAATCCAACAAACCCGATTTCAATATAGCTCTCGAAGAGTACTGTTTTAAAAACCTTACTAAGTTTGATAAGGTTTTTATTCTTTGGATAAATGAACCTTCTATAATTGTGGGTAAGAATCAAAATACTTTGGCAGAGATAAATGAGAATTATATCAATGAGAACGGTATTCATGTTGTAAGACGTATATCCGGAGGTGGTGCAGTTTATCATGATTTGAATAATCTTAATTATACTATTATTTCAAATGAAAGCAGAGATAGTAAAAGTTTCGACTTTAAAGCTTTTTCTGAACCTGTTATACAAACACTAAAAGAGTTGGGTGTAGAAGCAGAGTTCTCAGGAAGAAACGATATCACTATAGATGGGAAAAAGATTTGTGGAAATGCCCAGGCTTATCTCGATGGAAGAGTAATGCATCATGGCTGTATTCTTTTTGATGTAGATCTTTCGGTGCTAACCAAAGCTCTCGAAACCTCAAAGGAGGTAGTGGAGGCAAAGGGTGTAAAATCGGTACGCAGCAGAGTAGTTAATATTCTACCTTATCTACAGGAAGAAATAACTGTTTATGAATTTGCTGATAAAATTTTAAATCACATGAAGAATAAATACCCTGAGATGAAGGAGTATAAATTTAGTGATGATGAGCTTCAGGTTATTGAGAAAAACAGGCAAGAGAAATTTGGTAACTGGAATTGGAACTTTGGTTCAAACCCAGTAGCTGAGATTGTACGTGAAAGGCGTTACCCGGCAGGCAAAACACAGCTATTTATTAATACAAAAAAAGGTGTTATAGAGGATATAACATTTTATGGAACTTTCTTTGGTGTAAAAAGCGACCTTACAATGGTTCAGAATCTACTAAAAGGTGTAAAGTACACTCACGAAGAGGTTAATAAAACTCTTTCAACTATAGACATTTCACCTTATTTCGCCGGATTCTCAGTTGATGAGTTAACCGACGCTATTGTTGGTTGATTGTAACTTAACATCACTCTTTTCCATTTGAAATATCCAAATACTGAAATAACTGAATATATACCAAATAGAATTGATGTTGGGTAAAGTCCTTTCCAAATATATAATGCACACGAAACTATATTTACCACAAACCAGAACCACCATTGCTCTACATGTTTTTGTGCTAAAAGCCACATGCCAATAATGCTAAGAGCAGTTGTGAAGCTGTCTCCGTATGGTACTGTACTATCGGTGTATCTAACTAAAATAAATGATATTAATGCAAACGTTAATGTTCCAATTATTGTCAGAGGCAATATAAATCTTTTTGGAGTATGGGTAATTGGCAGCTCTTTCTGTTCATTTTTTTGATGTCTGTTCCAAATAATCCAGCCATATATACTTGCAAAAAAGTAATAAACATTCACTCCCATATCTGCATAAAACTTACTATGAAAGAAAATCCAAATATATACCACAGGCATTACAACACCAACCGGCCACAGCCATTTACTGGCTTTAAACTCTAGATAGAGGTATACAAGACCTATTACAGCTCCTATTATTTCAATTGTTTGCATTAAACTGTTTAATTATATAGTAAATATAACTCGATTCTATTAAAGAATCGAGTTATTGTTTAGAATGTCATTAGTATTTAGTTCCTAAAACGTAAGTGTCAGTCGCGCCATATAGTTACGTGTAGCTTGTGGATAATAACCAATCCAATTTACAGCAGTACCATCGGCAAAAGTATCAGTTGCCGCCCAGCCATTTGCAACATATTCTTTATTAAACAAATTGTTCACAAAAACCTGTAGGTTAAATGTTCCAAAAGAGGTTTTATTAAATGTATAACCAGCAGATAAGTTATTTACAAAATATGCCTCAATAGATTTCTCATCATCTGATGTGTTGTCCATATATTGCTTGCCAACATATTTACCCAGCAGGTTAATGTAAAACACCGATGATGGTTGCCAGGTTACACCAACTGCACTAATAATGTCTGGTGAGTAAGAGATACTAGTTGTACCATACTCCTTATAAATCTGACCTTCCCAATTCCAATTGTTTTGATTGTCATAATGATCAAACCAGGCAACATAGTTTTTAATTTTATTACTGCTAAAAGTGGCATTGGCATCAATTAGTACTTTGTTGTCCCACAAGGGAATAGTTGCCTCTACTTCTAATCCGGCACGGTAGCTATCTTTTACATTCTCCATAAGTTTGTAACCTATATCAGTTAGTTTGCCAGTCTGAACCATCTGATTGTGATAATCCATGTAGTAAAAGTTAGCCCCAAGTTGCACTCCATTTAAACTATTATATCGATATCCCAACTCATAATCAATCATTCTTTCCGGTTTTATTGGATTCAACAAACTTCCTTTTATACCATCTTTTAAATCGGCACGCAGAGGCTCTCTCTGACCTACAGCAACTGATGCATATAGCTGATTCTGATTGTTTAATCTTAAAGATACACCGGCTTTAGGGTTAAAGAAGTTGTAATTAAAAACACCATTCAGATCTTCAAGATCATCATCTACACCACTAAATTCGTAGTTTACATGCCTGTACTGTAAATCTCCAAAAAGAGATAACTTATCATTTATCTGATAATCGGCTTTTGTGAATATATTTAATTCCGATTTTTCTCCAATATTTTCATACCACTGATAATTATCTGAAATATCATCGTTGTGTTTGATCCAAGGAAGCTTTCCATAATGGTCGCCATAATAAAAACTGTACATTCCACCAAAAGTGAGGTTTAATCTATCTTTATTGTAATTTAAACCTGCGTTGGCTACATAAAAATCATTTCGCATGAGCTTTCTGCGTATGAAATCGCTACGATCATATGTAACACCATCAATAGTTTGTGACTCTAACCCAAAATCAGAGAATTTTCTATTATATCTATAGTTTTCGTAATAGCCATAACCATGATTATAGCTCAAACCTGCATTTAGTGATAGATTATTACTTAGTTCTCTTGAAAAGATTAACTGTAAAATGTCTGAGTAATAATTATCAGTTTCGTTATCATGATATAAGCGATTACCCATCTCGTCGTAATATTCACCTGCCGGATTGTATTTACGACCATATTCCGAATCTTGCATCTGTTTGTTAGAAACGCCTTCCCAAGTAATACCGGTATGTTGAATACCTTTTAGATAACTTATGCGAATCAGCTGTTTATCAGTGTAGTGTGATAAAGCTGCATAAAAGTTAGTATGATCTACACTTCCGTTTCTAACATAACCTTCACCAAGTACTCTTGAATAACGTGCATCAAATGATAGTCCATTGCTTAATATACCAGTTCCTGCTGCAATGTTTGAAAGAAAAGTACCGTAACTGCCTACAGCAGTAGATGCTTCGCCATATGCCTCAGATCTGGCGCCGGTAGTCTGTAACGAAATACTTGCCCCGAAAGCTGCAGAGCCGTTTGTAGAAGTGCCAACTCCTCTCTGTATCTGTATATTCTGCAGAGAGTTTGAAAGGTCGGGTAAATTCACCCAAAAAACCTCTTGTGTTTCAGGGTTATTTAGTGGCATGCCATTTAATGTAACATTAATTCTGGTAGCATCTGTACCCCGTATTCTGAAATATGTATTACCCACTCCTAAACCATCTTCTGAAAATGAAACCAGTGATGGTGTAGTTTGAAGTATTGCCGGAATGTTTCTGGCTGCATTATTTTTTTTTATATCTGACATCGATATATTTGTATAAGAAACAGGAGTGCTTCCTCCTGCCCGAGTGCCAGAAACAACTACTTCTTCCAGTTGAATATTATTAATACTGTCAGACTGAGCTGCTAATAATTGATAACCAATAGCCGATATATTTATCAGCATAAACAAAAAGAAAACCTTTTTCATTTACATAAAAAATTTACGATGTACAGAGCATGCAAAATATATAAGCAGCCTGTTCATCAGGGTTGTTAAATAAAAAAGGGGATTGTAATAAGATATATACCAATAATCACTTAGTTGTGATCTCTTCTCCCTCCGCCGGCATTATCCGGATCAGGTAATTTGGGTATGATCTCAGCCCGTTTTTGTGGGCACCCCTGTCGATTGAAGAAACAAAGATAGAGCCTTTTTGTTCAAATCCAAAGCTTACTGTTAACTGTTATATAAGCAAATTGTTTTATATTTAACTAGAACAACAATACTTTAACTGTTTGTAATTGTACTAATCTTTATAGATTCTTTTACGGCAGAAGTAGTTTTGAGAATTAAAAACTTACTGTTAAATTGATGTATATCTGGAATTATTCGTAATTTCGTCAATAAATATAAGTATTAAACGTATATCTTGTAAATAAGTCGAAACAGTTATATGACAGGCAACGAAAAAATAGTAGTAGATGAAGATCAGATGATAGAGAATGAATTTCAAGCTCTTCTTAACGATTATCTGAACTCCAATCACCGCAGAAAGGTTGATATAATCACTCGGGCATTTAATATGGCTAAGGAGGCACATAAAGGTGCACGCCGTCGTTCGGGTGAGGCTTATATAATGCACCCTCTGTCTGTTGCACGAATTGTGTCGAAAGAGATTGGTTTAGGGTCAACATCTATTTCAGCTGCATTATTACATGATGTAGTTGAGGATACTGAATATACTGTTGATGACATAAGAGCACTGTTTGGCGATAAGATTGCTTCTATTGTCGATGGTCTTACAAAAATATCCAGCGGTATGTTTGGAGAAAATGTTTCGGCACAAGCCGAGAATTTTCGCAAGCTATTGCTTACAATGTCCGACGATATACGTGTAATACTTATTAAAATTGCAGACAGGTTGCATAATATGCGCACTTTGTCGTCAATGGCTCCAACAAAACAGTATAAGATTACAGGCGAAACACTGTATATCTACGCTCCACTAGCACATCGTTTGGGACTATTTGCTATTAAAACCGAACTCGAAGAGTTGTGTTTTAAATATGAGCACCCCGATACTTTTGCAGAGCTCACAAGAAAGATTGAGACTACTGCTCCTGAAAGGAGCAAGATTTATGAGAATTTTGCAGTACCCGTTGTAGAAGCATTAGATAAAATGGGTATTGAATATGAGATGCATGCTAGAGTAAAGTCGGTATACTCCATTTGGAATAAGATGCAGAAAAAAGGAATCGATTTTAGTGAGGTGTATGATCTTTTTGCAGTGCGTATAATATTTGAACTGGACTCTGGTATAGACGAGAAGAAACGATGTTGGGATATATATTCGGCTATAACCGATATTTATAAACTTCGTCCCGATAGAATCAGAGACTGGGTAAGTCATCCAAAAGCAAATGGTTATCAGGCCCTGCACCTCACTGTAATGGGTCCAGATGGAAAGTGGATTGAAATACAGATTAGAAGCAGGCGTATGGATGACATAGCCGAAAAAGGTTTTGCTGCACACTGGAAATATAAAGAAGGTAGG
>CAYZHS010000033.1:8966-12741 GCA_964478295.1 uncultured Proteiniphilum sp.
CAATTCAAGAGGTTTTGGCAAATCCCAATCCCAATGCTATCGATTTTCTAGATACTGTAAAAATGAACCTCTTTTCTTCAGAGATATTTGTGTTTACACCAAAGGGAGAGATAAAGACCTTACCACAAGGGGCCACCGCTCTTGATTTTGCATATTCAATTCACACTCGTGTTGGAGATCATTGTTTAGGTGCTAAAATAAACCATACACTTGTTCCGTTAAGTCAGAAATTAAGCAGTGGCGATCAAATAGAGATACTCACTTCGCAATCAGTCAATCCTCAGCCAGAGTGGCTGAATTTTGTGTCTACAGCAAAAGCAAGAACAAAGATTGAGGCCTCTCTTAGGCGTCAGCGTCGCCGAATTGCTGAAAAAGGGAAAAATATGCTAGATGAGTTGTTTAACAACGAGGTTATTGACAATACTACATTTAATAAGATATTGCATGTTTATAATGCAGAAAATAAAGAAGATCTTTACTTTCTAATAGGAAATAACGAAATTGTTCTGCCACAAGATAGTAAGGTGTTTGTGAAGGTTAAAGAGGAGCCTGAAAAGATCGATAATCTTTTTGTAAGATATATGAAACAGGCCATGAGTGCTATTAAGAAGCCAGCAATCGATCACAAATTAAAAGAGAAGGATTTAAAAGAAAAGATATCTTCCGATACAATTCTCAGGGCTAAACCAATAATTGATAGAAAAGCGATATATAAACTAGAAGAGTCTAATTTTAAAAAGAACTTTATTGTTTTACCTTGTTGTAATCCACTTCCCGGCGATGATGTCTTTGGGTATGTTACAGAAAATGAGGAGGTAGAAGTACATAAGCGATCTTGCCAGAATGGTTTGAAAATTAAATCTAACCATGGCGACCGAATTATTGATGTTGCCTGGGGCGACTATCGTCAATATTCATTTTTAGCATCTATAGTATTTACGGGCATCGATAGAGTAGGTATACTAGGTTCAATTCTAGCTAAGTTAGCTGAAGATGTAGTTGTTAATATTCAAAGTGTTAATGTGTCCTCAAATGATGGTATTTTTGAGGGTGTATTTAATGTGCATGTTCATAGTGCCGAAGAGGTAAATCAACTGTGTGCTAAAATAGCAAAAGTGAACGGTGTAACCACCGTTCACAGATCAACTTTATAATTATTGAAGATCAAATCTTTATCTCCTCTTTCTTTTACTTCCAAACAATACAGATGTTATTTTTCTAGCACCAAATGCTATTAAAGCCGGCTTTGCAAGATTCCAGGCAACAGAACCTATTAATGGCAGATTAGACATTACTATTTGTGTAGCAGTATTGTTAAGACAGGAGGAGTGTCCCTTGGTAACAAAAGGAGTAACAGATGAGGAAGAAGAAGTGGATAGATTGTCAACTGTTTCAGCAAATTTAGTTTTAATTGAAGATGTAACACCTTTTGTTAGCATCGACCCCCAATTATCGTTCAGGTACTGTAATTTATACGATAAACGCTGACTGGCAATTGTACGCTCTTCATTATTACGTTTTTTCTCCAATCGCAATTCTTCAAGTGGATTTAATTTATACCTGCTCATTTGTCGCTCATTTTTTCATCCTTATCATCCTGTTTCATTAGGAAACTAACGATACGGTTTGTTAATGTGTTTTGAATCGGCCTTTTACAAAGTAGTAATATTATTAAAATCAATAATGCAAATGCTGAAACAATGCCAAATCCTTGCCAAAAACTGTTAAGTAGTTCTCCCAAATATAATCCTGCAGTTACAAAAATAAACAATAGGGCTATTAGTGCTATTGCACCTAGCATTAGACCATATAGAAAAGCTGATGATCCTAAGCTTATTTTTTCGTAGGCTGATAGTTTTCCGAGTTCAAGAGAGCTAGTGATATATTTACTTATATCATCTCTCATCTCCTCAAACATCGTACTTACCTTTTTTTCTTCCATTTTATATCAAATTTGAGGATATTATTGTTTTGACAGCTCTTTCTTTGCTATATCTGCCAGATCATCTATATCCTCTTTAAGATCATGAACCTCACTTTTACCTTTATAGACAGCTGATTTTACATTCGCTCTAACTTTGTCTGCAAACTCGTTTGCCTGTTCAAGCCACTCTTCTCTTTTATCGGTACCCATAATATAACCAACTGCAGCGCCTAGTGCAATTCCAATTCCTAAACCTAATAATAATTTTGCTTCTGATTTCATAATTTCTGCTTTTAATAGTTTTGTTATTAGTTGTTTACAATCATTGATTGTATATTACTTATTTTGGTAAAATATGTGGTATAGCCAATTCTCAAGGCTTTGTAATAGTTAAAACGTTTTATATACAAAATTGTTTATAAATACTGAATTTAAATAAAGACAACTAGATACTTTCTCCAAATAATGTTGCTGAAGTAAAGCCTGTTATTTTAACCTTTGCAAACTGACCAATACGATAGTTCTTTTTGTCGAAAATAACAACTTTGTTTTGTTCATTTCTTCCAAATAACTGTTCTCTAGAACGTTTAGAAAATCCTTCAATTAGTACTTCAAATTCTTTGCCCACATCTTTCTCATTACTTTCACGAGACAATTCAAGCTGAAGATCTATAATTTCTTGCAATCTTCTCGATTTAACTTCTTCGTTAATATCATCGTCAAGTTTTTTTGCAGCATATGTTCCAGGTCTTTCTGAATATTTAAACATGAAAGCCGAATCAAATCCTACTTCTCTCATTAATGAAAGTGTTTCTTTATGATCTTCTTCAGTTTCGGAGTGAAACCCACACATTATATCAGTTGATAGACCACAATTGGGGATAATTCGTTTAATAGCTGCAATTCTTTCCAAGTACCACTCCCTGTCGTATCTTCTGTTCATAAGTTTCAACATTCTTGAGCTTCCCGACTGTACAGGCAAGTGTATATAATTTGCCAGATTTTTATATTTGGCAATAGTTTCTAATGTCTTGTCGTTCATATCCCACGGGTGAGATGTTGTGAAGCGTATCCTTATTTCTGGAGCCTCCTCGGCTACTAAAGCAAGCAAATCTGAGAAATCTATAACCCTGTCCTGATCTTTGTAATTATATGAATTTACGTTCTGACCTAAAAGAATTACCTCTCTAAACCCTTTTTCCTGCATGCTGCGCAATTCATTAAGTATACTTTCAGGTTCTCTGCTGCGTTCTCTTCCTCTAGTAAAAGGTACTATGCAATATGTACAAAACTTATCACAACCTCGCATTATCGAAATATATCCCGAAATATTACTTCCACTTAACTTAAGAGGGATAACATCCTTGTAGGTTTCAGTTTTTGATAGTTCAACGTTCATTGCTTTCTCTCCCTGCTCTGCGGCACCCACAAGGTTTGGTAAATCAAGGTAAGCGTCAGGACCAACTACAACATCTACTTTATGTTTATCTATAAGTTCCGATTTGGCTCTTTCTGCCATGCAACCCAAAACACCAATGATTAAGTTCTCTGTTCTCTTCTTTTTGAGAGATTGAAAATATTCTAGTCGCTGAATTACTTTTTGTTCGGCGTTTTCTCTAATTGAGCAAGTATTTACAAATATTGCATCAGCTTCTTTGTGGTCTTCAGTAATTGTGTATCCATCCATCTCCATAATTGAAGCCACAACTTCTGTGTCAGCCACATTCATCTGACATCCATAGGTTTCTATAAATAGCTTTTTCTCTTTTATATTTTGTGAATCCATAATTATCTATTGAATCTATATAAAACTGTGATTATGTTTGCTATAGTGACTAAGAAAAGTTAAAT